>NZ_JBSSAB010000008.1:0-92546 GCF_054058195.1 Thermostichus sp. OS-CIW-29 | reverse complement strand
TCGGAAGCAGGAACCCGCCGAGACGACTGCGCAAGGAGCCATCCATGCGTAGCGTGGTAGGAATCTCCGGCCTAAAGGCCGGGGAGGATGTCAATTTCCCAGTTTCACCCTCCTCTCTGGCTCAGCTTGGAGCCAATGGCCTCATCGGCAAACCCTTCAACGCCGCCACCCTGGCTGCGGACATCTGTGCTCTGCTGGGCTGGGATCCCTGACTCAACCCTGAACCCGCCCCAAAGACCCCTGGGATCCCACCGATATCCGCCAAATCGCGTAGAAGAAACGTACAAATTGCCTACGCAAATCCTCGATGTTTCTCTGTACTTCCACTGATCTCGAGGCTATGATAGGGGCATGAACGTTAGAAATACGGAGGAAACACAGATGCAAGTCAGTGAAGATCTAACCCTGGACTACCGTACTTACCGCGTAGCAGCCCTATTGAGCGAGAGCTTCTCTTTGGGAGCACTGCTGGGAGTATCCCTCAAGTGGCAGAACGATGTCTCCTCCGTGAATGAGCCGCGGCCCAGGGCTTCCCATCTTTCCCTGCAGGACATCGAGCAGCGCTACCTCACCTCTTGGCAAAGATAGTCTTCTCCCTTCAAAAACCATCTCTCAAACAGAACCAGCCATGAATACAAGTCTTGACTCTGTTACTCTGCCCTCCAGCATCCAAGAAATCGTGGAGCAGGTGTTCCGCAGCAGCTTCCTCAGCTTGGGCCAAGAGCATGACTCTAGTCAATAATAAGCTCAACTATACTGAAAATAATGTATAATATGTTCAGTACGGATTACTACCAGTTGATCTTTCTGTTTACTTTCGAGTCTGCCAACATGGTAGCCAAAGCAAAGCAGAAAATTGGTAGTAAGACGACACGGAAACTGCGCTTTGGGTATTCTACTCAAAGCTTTGCGGGATACCGCCATTCTGTTTGGAAACAAACAGAATGCTATCGCTGCATAGTTGAACAGTGATGTTCAGCAGTGTTCAGCGTAAATGTATCAGAACCGCATCAATGAGCTGCTCTTTCAGCGGCGCTACTCTGAGGCTGACCTGGAACTGTTGGACTGCCTAAGCTTGGCGTTGCTGAACCATCAAATTGAGACGGAAAAACGTTCTGCGGCAAAAGCTGCCTGACCCCCAAAACGCATCAAGTTCCTCCAAAGCAAAAGGGGATCCCAGCTGGATCCCCTTATTTGTCCAATCTGAGTCCAGTGACCTAGCTGATCTCCAAGGAAAACCCTGGAAGCGCCCCGGCAAGCATTCCAGAGTTCTTGCAGGATGTGGGGACTAGACCGCAACGGTCTTCTTCACCTGAGCCGCCAAAGCTCCAGAAGCATACTTGGCTGCCATCTCATCCAAGGTAACCACCGGAACTTTGGTGCCATGGCCAGCACAGCCGAAGGCAATGTAGCGCTCAGCACAGACTTTTTGCATTTCCTTGATGGAAGGCTTGAGGAAGTGGCGGGGATCAAACTCTTTCGGATTCTCGGCCAGGGCTCGACGCACGGCAGCCGTGATGGCCAGGCGGTTGTCGGTGTCGATGTTCACTTTGCGCACCCCATTTTGGATGCCCCGCTGAATTTCTTCCAGCGGCACACCGTAGGTCTCGGGAATGGAGCCGCCGTATTCGTTGATGATGTCGATCAGCTCCTTGGGCACCGAGGAGGAACCGTGCATCACCAGGTGCGTGTTGGGCAGGCGGCGGTGGATCTCAGCAATGCGCTCCATGTCGAGGATGTCACCAGTGGGCTTCCGGGAGAACTTGTAGGCGCCGTGGCTGGTACCAATGGCTACGGCCAGCGCATCCACCTGAGTTCGCTCCACAAAGTCCACCGCTTGGTCGGGGTCGGTGAGGAGTTGGTCATGGCTGAGCGCCTCTTCCGCGCCGTGGCCATCTTCCGCTTCCCCACGACCCGTTTCCAGGGATCCCAGGCAGCCCAGTTCCCCTTCCACACTCACCCCGATTGCATGAGCCACTTTCACCACCTCGGAGGTCACGGCCACGTTGTACTCGTAGCTGGCCGGGGTCTTGGCATCTTCCTTGAGGGATCCATCCATCATGACGCTGGTGAAGCCGTTGCGGATGGCGGAATAGCAGGTAGCCGGGCTGTTGCCGTGGTCTTGGTGCATGGCGACGGGGATGTGGGGGTAGGTCTCCACTGCCGCCAGGATCAGGTGCCGCAGAAAGTTCTCGCCCGCATACTTGCGTGCCCCTCGAGAGGCTTGCAGGATAACGGGGCTGTTGGTTTCATGGGCTGCCTGCATGATCGCTTGGATCTGCTCCATGTTGTTGACGTTGAAGGCAGGAATGCCGTAGCCATGTTCGGCGGCATGATCCAGCAGCGTCCGCATTGCAACGAGAGCCATCGGTTACCTCCTGAGGTGCTGACTTAGTGCGTATGAGATTTGCTTACCCTTGATCTTAAGATACTTTTTACGTTTTGGCGGATAAGCCGCCGGGGATCTGCGTATCTTGCCGAGGGATCCTTGCAGCTATTGGCCGTGATGCTCGCGCTCAGGCGCAACAGGCGCACCGACATCCTCAGGTACAGTGGGGAGGGGCAAGACTGTTGGGCGCTTGCATCGAGGATGGATCTGCCCATGCCCGCTCAATTTATCTCTTAGTCTCTCTAATTCTACTGTGGTGTTTTTGTGTTGTTTGCCCGGAGGAATGGGAACGTGCGTTGCAATCGCTGGCCGGTCTTGGGTGTAAAGCCAACAAGGGCTCTGTCCTGCTGGGGCAAAAGGCTGCGCTGGGTGCGAGGAACCGGTTTGGCAATGGCCTGTTGGGCGACGGGCCTTCAGTTGGCAGCTTGGGGGATCCCCGGGCAATCTCCGGATCAGGTGGCGGCCTGGGTGAGGGACAATCCTGTGCTGCGGCCCCGTCCGGGCGAAACCCTGAACATCAACCGAGTGGAGCCGGATAGATCCCGTTTTACGTTCTTGGCTTCGGTGGCTCCGCCGGGACGGATCATCAACCCGCTGGATCGGGAGACGATTCGCTCGGAGCGGATGACGTTCTTTCGCCCCCAAGGACTGACGGCAGAAGACCTCTTTCAAGCCATTCGCGATGTCTATGGGCCGGAGATCGCCGCCGATCTGGATCAGGCGGTGGAGGTGATTCGCTACCCGTCCCCAGAAGCTCTGGCAAGCAGTCCGGGCTATACCTTGGCCCTTGCCATCCAAGGGGTGGTGCTGCGGGGAAACCAATTCGTGTATTGGCTGGAGCTGACGCAAAACCCCGATGGCCGCGTGCAGCAGGGGCAGGTGTGGGTGTTCCAAGAGGAATGGCTACCCAAGGTGGAAGGGGAGTTGGCGGAACGTTTCCCCTTGCAGGTGATGACCCGTTGAGGGGCCCCCAATCTTTATCCCCGAGGAGAAGGGCGCTCAGGGGCGGAGGGAGTTGCTGACATCCAAAGCCGGCAATTCCACCCGTTCTACCTGGGGCCGAAAGCCCAACCAAGGAGTGGCCAACTGGGCAAATCGCTCTGGATCCCCGCTCACACAGAAACGGTGGGGTTCTCCCCAAGCAGCGGTCAAGGGGCGACGCAAGTCCCACAAACTCAATTCGCGGGCCAGGGATCCCACCAGCGCCATCCCTGGATCTACCCGTTTGACCGAGGACGGCAGCAAAGGCTTCAGGATTGGATCCAGCAGGGGGTAGTGAGTACAGCCATAGACAAGAGTATCGATCCCCTGTTGCAACAGCGGTTGCAGGTAGCGTTCAGCCGCCTGTCGCAGAGCAGGGCTATCCAGCCATCCGGCTTCAATGAGAGGGACGAACTCAGGGCAGGCCTGCTCCCAACAGTAAACGGGGTACGGAAAACGTTTGGGATCCAGAGCGCTGTACTCCTGAATGGCTTTTGAGTAAGCGCGACTCTTGACCGTGGCCACCGTGGCGAGCACCCCAATGCGGGATCCTTGGGCCAGTGCTGCCTGGGCGCCGGGTAGGATCAACCCCAGAACGGGCAGGGCAAACTCCTGCCGCACGTGGTCCAGAGCCAAGGCCGAGCTGGTATTGCAGGCCATCACCACCAGCTTCACCGGCTGTGCCTGCATCCATGTCAGAATTTGCCGCACAAAGGCCAGGATCTCCTCTGGCGAGCGTTCCCCATAGGGCAACCGCGCTGTGTCGCCGAAGTAGATGAGCCGTTCCTGGGGGAGTCGGCGGCGTAAGGCTCGCCAAACCGTCAGCCCGCCCAAGCCGCTGTCAAACACCCCAATTGGCCAACTGGGATCTGGCTCTGATTTCCACTCCCACTGCATGCTCCGTTCTCCTCAACACCTTGGCCTAAGCTGCTGTATCCTACCCTGCTTTCGAGAATCTCGGCGACAGATTCCCTGCCTTCCCTCTGAGATCAACTGGGCCAACTGGATCGTCAATTCGATCAATTAAGGATCAATTGAGAGATCCGATAGACATGAACAAGCTCAGCCAACGGCTAGCGACTGCGCAAGAAAGTCTCAATGCCATCGGCAATGGCCCGCGCCAAAATAGCCTGATATTCGGCAGTAGCCAATTTTCGCCCTTCGGTTGGGTTGGTTACGTATCCCAACTCCAGCAGCACGGAGGGCATACCCACAGGTGTTTCCCGCACCAAAAAAAAGCGGGCCCGTCTCACCCCCCGGTCAGCAGCACCGGTGGCCCTGACCAAGCTGCGGTGCAAGATGGCGGCCAGCTCGGCGCTATCGGGTCGCAGGTAATAGGTCTCGATGCCGTGAATGCCGGAGCGATCCAGGGCGTTGGCATGAATGCTCACCAGCAGGGCAGCGTTGGCCTGAACGGCCATATCCACCCGCGGTTGCAGCAGCACTTCCCGGTCATCGGTGCGGGTCATCACCACCCCGTACCCCCGCTCCTGCAGCAGTCGTTGCACCTGGTGGGCAACGGAGAGCACGATGTCCTTCTCCTGGATCCCATCCACCCCGATGGCACCGGGATCCCGTCCCCCATGGCCGGGGTCGATGGCAATGACCGTCCGGTTCAGAGATTGGGGGGTGGAAGGGGAGGCAGGGCCGGGCGTCTGCGGCTGAGGTATTGGTGGAGGAGCATTCAGAGGTCGCAGCTCCAAGGTAATGCGGCGGGATCCCTGGCCGGGGTTGGGCTCGAAGACATTGAACTCCTCGGCGGGCTGCACCAGAATGCTGACCGTGCGGGCATCTTCCTGGACAAAGCGGATCCGCTCCACCGGCCCTCCAACCGGCAAGCCGGGATCCGGCATAGACTGGGGCAGGCGAGCGGGCGCCACGTTGATGCGGTAGCCACCACTCTCGGGATCCCAGCCGGCCCGGTAGAACATGAATCCATCGGCGCTGATGATCAACCGGTTGCCCTGGAGCTGAACCGATTGCAACGTGGCCAGCGGCCCACTGCTGTTGACAGAGCTGACCTCGGGCAAAAGGCTGGCCTGGGCAGCACCGCCGGCAGGCTGGATCCAGATCCCACCTCGCTGTGGGTCGTAGCGGGCTTCCCAGTCGCCACCGGAGGAATCCACATCCAGCACTACCCGAGCAACGGTGGGCTCAAACTGCCCGATACGCAGCCGCGAAACCCCCAGACGGTTGATGACATAAGCTCGCTGGGTGAGGGCAGGGCTGAGGGTGGTGTTGAGAAAATCCACCACTACCCGATCCGGATCGAGGATGCGCCGCACCGTAGTGGAGGGGCTGCCTTGGGTACGGATAAAAAAGCCTTCTGCTTGCGGGGATACCTCTAAAATTTGATGGCCGGAGCGAGGAGATGGGGTGGGTGCCGGGCGTCGGGGAGGCAGTGTCGGCAAAGGCGGGGACGGCGGGAAGGGATCCCTGGAACCTCCCAATAAGCCGGCAGATGAAGGGGGAGAAGAAGAGAGAGATCCGGCCTGGGTGAATTGAACGGCCCAGCGGGAGGGGCCGGCGGTGAGCAGTTGCAGGTGGTTAAGGCTGAGGGGCTGATCCGGCTGCAGATACAGCACAAAGCGGGTGATGGTATCCGTAAGCTGGCTAATCTGCAGAGAGGCGACACGGCCCGCAAAAGTCTGGGTTTGGGGCTCCTGTCCAAAGCGGGTGTTGGGAAAATCCAGCACAACCCGAGGCGGATTCTGCAGCACGAACAGAAAAGGCCGCACCTCGCCCTGGGTGTTAACTTCCAGCCGCCCCTGCTGAGGGTCGTAGTGCCAGCGGTCGATGCGAGATAACCCTGGGATTGTGGTCGTCTGGGCCTGGACAGAGGGAGGGGGAAACAGTCCTGCTCCCGCCAAGCTCAACAGCAGCATCGCCCCCCATATCCGCCTTGACCTCGGCTTGCCGAATTCAGGCATGACCTTCCATCCACTCCCCACACCTGCTGCCCTCAACTATACCAACCTGCCCTCGGAGCAGCCTGGGAAGGAGCGCAATTCCGCTCTTGCCTGCAGGGCTGGGGGATGATGGGTAGAGGCTCGCCCCTTCTTCTTCCTGCTTGTTCTCCGGCGAGGTATCTTGGGATGCCCAAACCACCGGATCTCCTAACCCTGGCCCGAGCTGGACACGCCCAGTCGATTGTGCAGGTTGTGCGGATGGAGCTGCTGCGGCGTCGCTGGTGTGCCCGAGTAGACTTTGCCGACGAGACCCTGCACGTCCACCTGCTGGGATCCCTGTACCAGCCTGCGCTCTCCCCCCAAGTTGCCGCTGCCCAACTGTTTCTGATCTTGAAGCAACTGCGGATCCCACGGCTGGATCAAGTGGAAATTTGCGCTTTCCGCGGCTCACGTTTGCTCTGGCGGCAGAGCCTAAAGCTGGGATCCCGGCAGCGTTGGGATCGGTTTTCCTTCGATAACTGGGCAGTCAACGCTTGGGCTTACCCGGCTGCTTTTGCAATGGCCCTGATGGTGAACAACATAGGCTTGTTGCAGTTGTTGCATTTGCCTCTTCACATTTGGATCCACGAATTTGGCCATGCCACCGTCGCCTGGTGGAGCGGGTATCGGGCTTTGCCTCTGCCCATCGGCTGGACAAGCGTTAGCTCGCAGAGGGATCCCTTTGTGTATTTTGGAATCCTCTTTTTACTGATTCTACTCTTCTGGTCAGCCCGCAAGGAGCGGATTGGGTGGCTGCAGGTGCTGGCCATCTTTCTTGCTCTATTGCAGTTTTACATGACCTGGCTGATGCCCAATCGCACCTGGGAGATGTTGTTTGTCTTTAGCGGCGTTGGAGGAGAATTTTATCTCAGCACCTTTTTGATGGCCAGCTTTTATTTTCCCCTGCCAGATCGTTGGCGATGGGACTCTTTGCGATTTGTCGTGCTGGGGATCGCGAGCAGCAACCTGTGGAGAAGCTTTTGGGAATGGCACAGCATCAGACTGGGATTGGCCGAGGTTCCCTGGGGAACTTTGTTGGGCGGCCAAGGAGATGCCAGGGGGGATATGAACCGCCTAAACTACGACTTTGGCTGGAGCACCGATCAAATCATCCAAACCTACACTTTTTTAGGAAACCTGTGTGTCTTATTCGCATTGAGCCTATACGTCCTATTCCTGTTGCGAGCAAACGATGAGACTTGGCTGTATCTGCGAGCAAGGTTTATTCTTTGGATGAATGGTTTGATAAGCTCCAGTTCAAGCAAACCTCCTTAAGATCCTCCTATAGCGATCATTATCCCAACCACAGCTTTTTTCGGCAGCGCCAGCTACATCCAGTGCAAAACTAGCTCTCGGGTAACAGGGATCCCGCTTGTCTCCAGAACTTCCCTAGTGTCCAACTCGATTCCTCAAGGGGGCAGGATCATTTTGGTTTTGGACTGCAGCTTTGCCGGTTGGGAATTGCTCCAACCACTCCGTTGAGCTCAGAGGGCGTTTGTGGTGCCCATCTGGGCAATGACTGGGCGGGAGAAGCGGCACCCCTATCAGGTTGGAGATGGCCTGTTGAGCATTCGCTCTATGCTGAGGGATATGTATAGACAAACTTCCTCTGCAACGGTACTTTACCCATGTCAGCCGCCTTCTCTTGGCCCTACCGCACCCCAGGGATCCCAGACTCTGCCTTTGAACGCATCCCAGGGATCCCGATGAGCCCTCGTGAGGTGCGCGTGTTGGTGCTAAGCCAGTTGCGCCTGGGAGAGAACCACTGCCTGTGGGATATCGGCGCCGGAACCGGCACAATTGCCATTGAAGCGGCTGTTCTATGCCCCAAAGCTCGCGTGATTGCCATCGAGCGAGATGCCGAGGTAGTCAGCCTAATCGAGAGCAATTGCGAGAAATTTGGCCTCACCAACGTGCAGGTGATTCAAGGTACTGCCCCCGATTGTCTGCAACACCTTTCTCCGGCACCGGATCGCATCTGCATTGAGGGAGGCCACCCCCTACGCGAGATCTTGGAAGCCTGCTGGAGCCATCTCAGCCCCAACGGGCGGGTCGTGGCGACGACCAACTCTTTGGATGGGCTCTACGGCCTTTCTGCCGGCCTGGCCGCTGTGCGGGCTCATCATGTGGAGGTGATTCAATCGGCGGTGAACCGCCTGGAACACCGCGGTCGGACTCAAATGCTGCTGGCACTGGATCCCACCTTTGTTTTGAGCGGAGAAAAAATGGGCTAAGTTTTGTGTAAACTGTTTACATTTTTTGGTAAATCTTTTCCTAAGGTGATGGATAAAAGTGGATTGATTTATCTCGGCTGTCTTAGAACCAGCAGAAAAGATTGGGTCACCCAAACCTTAAGCTATACTGATATTTCTCGATCCCAAACTCAAATCTGCTTTTATACCAGATAAGAGAGCTGGGAAACCCAATAGCTATGGATCAATTCCAACACCCCTTTCAGGAGTCACGGGAAGTCAAACTGCGGCAACTGTTGATTCGGGAGCGCTGGCCGGAAATGCTGAAAGGCTGCCGGGCTTGCATCCATTGGGACGACTTCAAGCGACCGGAATGCTGTGGTGATTGCGGCATCGGGGATCGACGCAGGCAAGCAGTAGCCGAAGAAAGCCCACCCAGCAAGTCCCCAGGCATTTAGGGTTCGCAAGCTTCCCAAATTGGGATCCCAGCTCCTGCAGTAACTTTGGTAGTTTCTATTGAGAACTTTTACTCAGGGAGTTTTACCTAAAAACCGGGTCTCAAGCCCGGTCTTCATACCTGCCTGCGGCGGAAGCAAGCTGGCAAAGTGGGGAGGCAACGAGCGCCTCTCCCAAGATTGCTATGTCGTCGCTCCCTAGCCTCTCATCTTGCCCTCATTGGCCCCCTGCTTCCGCTTCTCAGAGGCAGCTCCCCAGCAACCTCAAGGGGGGCAGGAGGATCCATATCAATTTCTACACCAACCCAGTTAGCGACAGGGTCGGCGACAAGCCTCAAACCCTGATTCTTCCGTTGACCCGGTCGATCCCGCTCTGGGCAAGGGTTTCAGGCCCCTCGGCGGAGAAAAATAAGGGGAAATTGCAGCCGTTCGCGCCAGCGGGACGGAGTCCTTAAACGAGACCCTGTCGATCTAGGCCCCTGGATCCCGCTCTGGACAAGGGTTATAATCGGGGAGAGTCGCTTCCCTTCGGGGAAGTGGAATTAATGGAATTAATGGAAACAATACGAAACTTCTCAATCACCAGTACCCCCATCATGCCCCACGCTAGGGGGTAGAACTTGGCACTGGCAAACCCTGCCTGCAGGGCCATTTGTCGTTGCTCTTCTCCAGAGGGAAAGCGATCTAGGCTGGGATCAATGTAGGCATATTCGGATCCCAGTCCCAAAGTTTTGGCCTGGGCGACCACCTGAGTGTTCAAGTACCAGCGCTGAAATTGTTCGCAAAGAGGGATCCCTGTGGGGCGGTGAAAATCCAAAATGGCGGCACGACGTCCTGGCTTCAGTACTCGCCTAATCTCTCGCAAGGCTTGGGGAATATCGGTTACATTGCGCAAGCCGTAGCCCATGGTAATGGCATCGAAGCTACTGTCGGGAAAAGGTAAGGCCAAGGCATCTCCCAAAACCCACTCCAGGGAGTAGCCAGGGAAGAGCCGGGAGCGACGCCGGGCAATCGCCAGCATGGCGGGAGAGAAATCTAGGCCCACCACATGTCCCCTTCGTCCTACTCGGCGGGCCAACTGCAGAGCCAGATCACCGGTTCCACAGCACAGATCCAGCACATATCCTCCTGAGCTGGCGCCCGACCAACGCACGGCCATACGCTTCCAAACCTGATGGAGGCCCAGGCTCAAGGTTTGGTTGAGGGAGTCATAGTGGGGAGCAATGCGGTCAAAAAGCGCTCGGATTTCCTCAGGCTGTTCAAAGGTTGGGCTAGGCACCTCTTCTCAACTCCACCTCATGTTCCCCGTACAAACTTTGTTGCTCCTGTTGCTCCGCAACGCTACGTGACCGGATCTGTGGTCTGAAGCTAAAGGAAGAGGGGTGTTACGGCGGCACTGGGATCCCACTGGCTCCCACTCGGTGGCGGCGGCTGGGGTAATCAGCCAAACTCAGGGACAGGGATCGGGATCCGGCTAGGCTCGAGGCTGGGATGCGGATGGTTCCCTGGAAGACTTGGCTATTGGGGGGCAGCTCCCCCGGCAAACCTTGGGTGAGCGCGTTGATTGACCGTCCATTGTCGTCAGTAATGTTCAGGAAGCTATAGAGAAAGCGCACCGTCTCTGCCGAGTTGTTTTGCATAGCTACATTCAGAACCACTTGGCTTCCCTCGCGACGAACCGAAAGCACCTGCATAGAGACCTGTCCACTGGCGGCAATTGGTAGGGGGGGCGGAGGTGGTGTGGGCGCCGGCGGGGCAGGAACTCCGTCCTGCTGACGCGGACGGGGAGCTGGAGGAGATGGAGTGGCGGGGCGAGGAGTTGGCGACGGGGCCGCCGCCAATTCAGGAGACAATCTGGGGGTGGGTGTTGGAGTGGGAGTTGCAACCGGCGTGGGTGCTGGGGTAAAGAGGGGGGTGGGAGTTGGGGACGGACGAAGGCTGGCTTCGGCTGCTGCAATTACCTCAGCCTCGTTCAGCAAAGGCACAGTACGGGGATCCCGAACTTCGCGGGAAGGAGAAGCCCGACCGGCGCCGGTGGCGGGAGAAGAAACCCCCGATAGAGCTCGCTGACCAAATAGGTAGCCCAGACAAGCACTCAACACCGTTGTGAAGAGAAACGCGCTCAGCCAGAACAGCACCCCCGAGAATGTGGAGGCGAACTCCTGAGACGGTTTGGCCGGTCTACGCAAAGGCTGTTAACTCCTGCTGCTAGTTCGCTTTCCTATGATACGAAAGTGACAGAGAAGCTAGGGGTTCTCGACCGGGGCAGAGTTTTTGCGCTGTTGCTCATGGGCCTGTAGCGGGGCGCTGTCTAAGTTGGGCAGCCGCTCCCCCAGCCACCAACCCGGATCTTCCCAGCTCAGGGATCCCAGCCATTTCCCGGCCCGATCTGCCAAGACCAAGCCCAACAAAACGGGAGCAGTGGTGATCCCCAGCGCTAGGCTGAGCCAGAGCGGTTGAGGAGATCGAAAAGAGGCCGAAGAAGCCTTGTGTTCAGGCGAAGATATCGGCTTGGGATCTGTCATGGTCGGGCTTTTGAGCCTGAAGTTCAAGTGCGCTGTTGTTAGGTTAATCTCAAACGTCAGTGGATTTCCAGCGTAATGGCGATTGTGCTGATCTGCGGCCCTGTGCGCTCCGGCAAAAGCCGGCTGGCAGAGGGTTTGGCTGCGGCTTCGGGTTTGCCGGTTATCTACCTGGCTACCGGGCCGAAACCCGATCCCAAGACGGATCCAGAATGGGCAGAGCGCGTTCAACAGCACCGGCAACGGCGGCCTTCCAGTTGGCAGACTTGGGAAACCGGGAGGGACTTGGGGGCAGAACTGCAAAAGTTGCCCCAGCCCTGTTGTGCGCTGGTGGATTCGCTGGGGGGATGGGTGGCGCAGGGCCTAGACTGTCCCTCTTCAGAATGGGATCCCTTGGTGCAATCCTTCTTGGCAACCTTGCAAAGCCATAGAGGGGAGATCCTCCTGGTGTCTGAAGAAGTGGGCTGGGGGGTGGTGCCCGCTTACCCACTGGGGCGGCGGTTTCGGGATCGGATGGGGGAACTGACCCAAAGGCTGGCTCCCCTGGCCGACCAAGTGTTTTTGGTAACGGCAGGTTTTGCCCTGGATCTCACCCGTCTAGGGATCCCAGTGGCGAGCAAGACAGAGCAGAGCTGAGATAAGCTGCATTTGCAAGCCAGATAGCTGTGTTGCCGTGCCGATTACCCTCTACCTTCCTGCCAAGGCCATTCAAACTCTGGATCTCACCCCCGGCCATGAGCTGGTGAAAACCTTGATGGCCGATCCCGTGCGTGCTGCCCAGCAGGTGCAATGCGCCATCGATTGGCCGCGCAGCCCTGAGGATCCACGGGAGCTGTCCGAGATCCCGGAGGTGCGCCTGTGGTTTATTCGTTGGGATACAGTCTACCCCTGGATGCCCTACTTTCTCAATTGGCGTCAAGGAGAACTGGCCCGTTACGCGGCTATGATGGTGCCCCACCAATTCAACCCTCGGGAGGGCATTGTTTACAACCCAGAAGCGTTGGAGATCTTTGTCTATCAGAAGATCTTTGTGTTGATGCGGTGGTTTAAGCAGCAGAACCTGGGATCCGTCTCCATGCTGCGGGATATGGCTTTGGTATTTGGCTTCGAGATCCAGCCGGAGTTTCTCGCCCTATGGGAGGCAGAGCCATGAAGGTGATGGTGGCCAACACCTGGCCGGGGATCCCAGGAGCTACGGCAGTGGCCGACGCTTGGCAGCAGGTGGTTCAACACCCTTGGGGCCGGCTCAGAGTGGATCCCAACCCTTCGGAAGCTCAGCTAAAGGCCCTCTGGCAACAAATCTCCGAGTGGGCAGGAGAAAAAGATCCCCTACTGGTTTTGCCGGGCAGCGTTGCCGATCCCCTGGGGCCAGGCCAAACTTGGGCGGATCTGGCCCATGCGTGGGGGTTGAGCTTGCTGCTGACGCTGCAGCGGGAGGCCGCTCTGAGCCAAGCTGCCGCTTTTGCCGCCCTGTTGCGCCAAGCCAAGGCCCGCGGTTTGGGGTGGGTGCTGATTGGATCCCTGCCCGAAACTGGGGATCCCCAAGCCTTGGAAAAGCTGGATGCAACTTTGATCCCGCGCCTGGAAGCCCAAGTAGGAATGCCGGTGTTGGGGAGAATGGCTCTTGATGGGCAGATCCTTTGGGATCCAGATGCCCTGCTGCTCTGCAATGCTGCCCAACCAAGGAACTGAGCGCCACCCACTGATCCCTGCGGCTCGAACCGTTCCTCTTCACTTGGAGGGTAGGCGAAACTTCATTCTTGTTGCTAGGGAAACCACAAAAAAATCCCCCAGACCAAGCCGGGGGATCCACCAATGCTGTTGAAGCGTCAGGTCAGGCCATCAGCCACGCACCGCAGGCGCTACCTCCACCGCCGCCAAATCCAGCGGGAAGTTGTGCGCATTCCGCTCGTGCATCACTTCCATCCCCAGGTTGGCACGGTTCAACACATCAGCCCACGTCCCAACCACTCGACCGTTGCTGTCCACAATCGACTGGTTGAAGTTGAACCCGTTCAGGTTGAACGCCATGATGCTGATCCCCAGCGCCGTAAACCAGATCCCCACCACCGGCCAAGCCGCCAGGAAAAAGTGCAGGCTCCGGCTGTTGTTGAACGACGCATACTGGAAAATCAACCGGCCAAAATACCCGTGCGCCGCCACAATGTTGTAGGTCTCTTCCTCTTGCCCAAACTTGTACCCCAGGTTCTGAGACTCCTCTTCCGAGGTCTCCCGAATCAGGCTCGAGGTCACCAGCGACCCGTGCATGGCACTAAACAGCGCACCCCCAAACACGCCAGCCACGCCCAGCTGGTGGAACGGGTGCATCAGGATGTTGTGCTCTGCCTGGAACACCAGCATGAAGTTGAAGGTCCCCGAAATCCCCAGGGGCATCCCATCCGAGAACGACCCCTGCCCAATCGGGTAAATCAAAAACACTGCTGTGGCCGCTGCCACCGGCGCAGAGTAAGCCACCGCAATCCAGGGCCGCATCCCCAAACGGTAGCTCAGCTCCCATTCGCGTCCCATGTAGCAGAACACCCCAATCAAAAAGTGCAGCACAATCAGCTGGTACGGACCGCCGTTGTACAGCCACTCGTCCAGTGAGGCGGCTTCCCAAATCGGGTAAAAGTGCAGGCCAATGGCTGCCGAAGAGGGCACTACAGCCCCAGAAATGATGTTGTTCCCGTACAGCAAGGAACCGGAAACGGGCTCGCGGATGCCGTCAATGTCCACCGGCGGAGCCCCAATGAAGGCGATGATAAAGCAGGTGGTGGCAGTCAGGAGGGTGGGAATCATCAGCACCCCAAACCAGCCAATGTAAAGGCGGTTATCGGTGGAGGTGACCCACTCGCAGAACTGCTCCCACACGTTGCTGGTTGAGCGACGTTGGATAACAGTAGTCATGAGGACAAACTTCCCTAAGGAAGCGCGAAGATTGACAACCTAAACTTAAAACATCCGTTAAGTTTCGTCAACTACCTGCCTCAAAAATGAGGAGGGGATCCCTTTCTCTATCGGCTGCCCCTCGGCAGAAAGAGGGCTTCTAAGGCCTGGCCGAGAGTCGGTTCCATCACCACCCGGTCTTCGTAGGCAGCGATCACCCGGGTGAGCTGAGGCAAGCGGCCCTGTTCTGCTTCGATGTAAAGGGGCTGAACATAGAGCAAAGAAGTCTCGATAGGAATGACCAGCAGCGTGCCCAGGTTCACCCGCGACCCATGCTGGTTCCAGAGGGAAATTTGCTCGGAGATTAAGGGATCCTGATTGACCCGTGCTTCCACCTGTTCCGGGCCATAGATGAGCCGTTGCTTGGAAAACTCGTACACCAGGAGCTTGCCGTAGTTTTCCCCGTCGCAGCGGGCCGCTATCCAAGCCACCATGTTCTGCTTGTTAACAGGGGCATAGGGGGAGAGGAGGACGAACTCAGGAGTGTGGTTTGCAACCCCTTGGGGATCCCTCGGCAAGGTGAGAATGAGATACTGCGGCTGCATGGGAATGCGCCGTCGATTGCGGAACTGGCCGGGGATCTGCCATTGATCCTCGCGGTTGTAGAAGAGGCGGGGATCCGTCATGTGGTAGGTGGCAAACTGCTGCGCTTGCAGGCGGAAGAGGTCTTGGGGATAGCGGATGTGTTGCCGCAGCGGCTCCGGCATTGCCTCCAGAGGCTTGAAGAGGGTGGGGTAGATGCGGGCGTAGGCTTGGATGAGGGGATCCCGAGGGTCGGCAATGTACCAATCGATGCTGCCGTTGTAGGCGTCCATCACCGCCTTGACCGAGTTGCGGATGTAGTTGAAGGGAAAGCCGGGCAGGTGCTCCGAGTAGGGGTAGCGGCTGCTGGTGGTATAGGCATCGAAAAACCAGTAGAGCTTGCCGCCTTGAATGACCAGGTAGGGATCCCGGTCGTAGAGCAAAAAGGGCATCACCCGACGGATGCGCTCGCGGATTTGGCGGCGATAGAGAAAGCGGGTGGCAGAAGATAGCTCGCGGCTGAGAAGGATGCGCAGATCGCCAAAATGCCAGGCGTAGAGAAACCGCTGCCAGAGGTGGGGAATGGGCACGCCACCGCTGCCCCGGTAGCTGCTGTACACATAGCGCTCTGCTGCAGGGTAGTCCAACTCCCGCGCCTCAGCGCCCACGAAAACATCGGTGGTGGTCAGCTCGCCATAGTAGAGGGCCGGCTGCTCCACCCGCAAGACGGAGGCCACCTCAGGGTAGCGGGGAGAAACCCGCGGCGGGATATCCGATAGGAAAAAATCCGGCAGGCCTTCAGGGGTCACCACATTCACCGGGCTGAGGGTGAGGCCATAGCCGTGGGTGTAGAAAAACCGCCGGTTAACCCAGGTTTGGGCGGCGGGGGGTACCTGGGCAAAGTCCAGCTCGCGGGCGGCATGCATAACTTGGCGCAATTCTCCCCCAATGCGGTAGCGATCCACATTCACATAGGGAAATTGGTAGTAGGGGCGGATTTCTTGCAGTTGGCGGTAGGTGGCCAATAGGGGATCCGCATCCCAGAGGCGCACGTTGCTCAGGGTGGATTGATTCTGCTGCAGGATCTCCCAGGTGAGGGCTCCCCCTTCCGGGAAGGGTTGGACTTCGACATCGGCCAGGCCAAAGCCAGCACGGGTAAAACGGATGTTGTGCTCGATGTAGGGGCGTTCCAGCTCCAGCTCGTTGGGGGCCACCAAGAAAGTTTGCACCAGTTGGGGGTAAAGTTGGGTGGTCAGCAGCCCAAACCCCAGGTAGGCTCCCCAGAGGATGGCCGGCGCCAAGAGAGAGCTGGCCCAGGGGGGGCACCAGGACTTGAGAAAAGGGAGGTTGAGGCGGATCCCCTGGCGGGCCAAAGCCCAGAATCCCACCGCCGTCAGGCCTGCCACCCCGCTCATCAAGGTCGTGGCCGGCAAGGTTGCATGCACATCGGCAAAACCGGCCCCAAACACAACGCCGCGGGTGGAATAGAGCAGCTCGTAGCGATCCAGCCAATGGCCCCAAGCCCGAATGAGAAACAGGGATCCCCCCAAGATCAGCAAGTGCCGCTGGGCATAGAGAGAAAGGGCCAAGGTCAGCCGTTGCTCGGAAAGCCCCAGCTCCACCAAGTAGATGAGGACAACGGTAACCAAGGTGAGCAGCACCAGGTTGAAGCACCAATGCTGCACCGTCTCCCAGAAAGGCAGGCTGAAGAGAAAAAAACTGAGATCGCGGTTGAAAATGGGATCCGACTCCCCGACGGGCCCCTGGTTCAGCCAGAGCAACAGCGTGAACCAGTGATTGGAAAGAGACCAAGCAAAGAAGCCACTCAAACCTGTGGCAATCGCCCAGGCCCCGGTCAAGGTTGCCCCCCGCCAGCAGGAGCAGATGTTGGATCCCGTCACCGCCAGGGCAAAGAGGAAAGCGCCCAGGCCCAGCCCCCAGCGGGCAATCACCCGCGTCCACAGCACCGGCAGGGCATTCAGCTCGGCAAACCAGGCCAGATCTACGTAGAAAGCCGCCAAGCCCGTGATGGCCAGGATCCCCAGCCCCACCCCCAGCAGCAGAAACAATCCTCGCCGCAACCTCTGCATCGCCTCAGGATCCTCGGCTCAAAGCTGTTCTTGGTCGCGTCAGCGGTGCAGTTTCCCTTCGCCCGAGCGTTGCGGAACAACACAGGGTGCCGTAGGCATAGCCCTGTTCTAGCTGTTGCACCGCCTGCACCAAGCCTGCCGGCCCGCCGTCCACCCGCACCACCGGGATCCCCACCTGGGCCTGCACCTCTTGCCAGGTCAGATCGTCCAAAAAGCGCTCCCCGTCCTTGAGGGCGATCTGGGGTAGCAATAGCCCATCATAGTCCGCCAAGTTTTCCACAGACTTCAGGGCATCCAAGATATCCTGCCCCGTCAGCAGCCCGGTTACCGTCAGGGTTTGTCCCCAAAATTGGCTGGCAATAGGCAAAAGATCCAACTGCAGCCCGCGGATGCGGTTCATCTGCTCCACCACAGGCTGGAAGGCTTGCTCTACGGCATTGCCCACCACCCACAGAACCTTGAGGGGAGAAGGGAGCTCAGGCGGCAGTTTGAGCTGCTCGAACTGGCTGAGGAAAAGCCGCAGGGAGCCTACCCCGTTCCCCAGCTGCGGGTAATCTTCATAGTGCTCTGCCGGTGGCAGTTCCCGCCCGGCCAGCAGATACCACTCATCGGCCAGCCAGGCAAAGGTGGATCCCAATGTTTGCCGAAACCCGACCTGCAAAGTTTCCACCTGCCGGATCACTTCTCGGGCCTTGGCCGCATCGACAGGAACCAGCTCATCACCAGGGGGGCGAAAGCGCGTCAACCCCACCGGCACCACTGCTGCCGAGAGGACGGTGGGGATCCCGTCTACGGGCCGGCGAAAGGCGGCCAAATCGAGGAGTGTGCGGGTGAGGTGATCCCCATCGTTCCAGCCTGGGCAGACCACCACCTGTGCGTGCAGTTGCAAGCGATGCTGGCGAAACCAGGCCAACTGCTCCAAAATCAGGCCAGCCCGCGGGTTTTTGAGCAAGCGGCTGCGCAGCTCCGGGTCGGTAGCATGCACTGACACGTAGAGGGGAGAAAGGCGCAGGCGAGCGATGCGCTCCCATTCGGCAGCAGGCAAGTTGGTGAGGGTGAGGTAGCTGCCGTAGAGAAAGCTGAGGCGGTAGTCGTCGTCCTTGAGGTGCAGCGTTGCCCGCATTTCCGGAGGTTGTTGGTCGATGAAGCAAAAGGGACAAGCGTTGGCGCATTGGATCAGGCCATCGAACAGGGCCGTTTCAAACTCCAGCCCCAGATCCTCGTCGATCCCCTTCTCCAGCTCAACTGTGCGCGGGATCCCTTGGCTATTCAAGATCTCCAGGCTTACACACTCCTCAGCGATCAGGAAGCGGTAGTCGATGAGATCGCGGGGGCGTTCGCCGTTGATGCTGACCAGGGCCTCTCCAGGTTGGATGCCCACTTCTGCTGCCAGGGATCCCGGCAAAACAGCGCTGATACGGGCGGGCTTGAGACTAGCACGAGACATAGCTAACTCATCCTCAACTGATGTGCCATTTGCCCCAGCAGGACGAAGTTCTGGGTCGGGACAGCGTTGCGGAGCAATAACGAGGCTCGGTTGACTACAAACAGTTGACTACAAACAGCGGAGAATAGCCGCCTCTAGCTCGGTTTGGCTGAGATCCGTTACCACAAACACCTCTTGCACGCTGCTTCCCTTGCGGGCCACCAGCTTGTACCCGCCCCGGATCGGCACCGAAACCCGCAACTGCAACTGGGGGATCCGCCCACAGCTGCAGGACAGAGCGCCCGGCGTCACGGTTTTAATGCCCGCCTGCCGGGTCAGGCGTTCCAAAACAGGGATCAACCCTGAGATATGGGTAGAGTGGTTCCAAACCAGACGACCAGAGGGCTCAGACATAGCGGCCAAAGTGAGGAGAGGATGGGATCCCTATCCTATTCCTCCACAAATACCTGCTGCTCGTTGTGGAAAACTGGATGTCCAAAATGCCTGAAGATTCCCCGCCTGCGGTCGTGGCTCTGATCTTGGCCGGGGGCAACAGCCGCCGCATGGGATCCGACAAAGCCCTGGTGCTTTGGGATGGGATCCCCCTGCTGCGACGGGTGGCTCAGGTGGCAGCAGCCTGCGCCGACGCGGTTTACATCCTCACCCCCTGGCCGGAGCGCTATGCGCCGGTGGTGGATCCCGGTTGGCACCTCTGGCGGGAAAACGTTCACAGCCGCGACAGCGTTGCAGAGCAACACCGAGGCCCGCTGCTGGCCTTTCAAGAGGGGATCCGGCGGCTACAAACCTTGGCTGCTCCCCCGGAGTGGATCCTGCTGCTGGCCTGCGATCTGCCCTGCTTGCAGGAGCAGGTTCTTGGGGATTGGCGACAGCGCCTTGCCACCCTGCCCCCTCAGACGGTGGCCGCCCTGCCCAAAAGTCAGCGGGGCTGGGAGCCCCTGTGTGGCTTCTATCGCCTGGCGCAGCTAGGTTCTCTGGAGAGTTTCTTGCAGGCAGGAGGAAGATCCTTTCAGGGCTGGTTGTCCCAGGTGCCAACAGCCATCCTGCCCCTGACCGTTCCCGACAGCGGGACGGAGTCCCTTGAGAGGATGCTCACCAATTGCAACACCCCTGCAGATCTGCAGCTGGGGGGAAACCTGGGTAGGGGGTGATCCCTGGGATCGGCAAAGGGAGGGATCCCCTCATGTCACAATGGGTAAAGATTTGCTCGGTTTCTTATCTCGGCGCCGTGCTTACTTCCCTTTACTACCGCGAGATCCCTTGCCCCGATAGTGCTCAAGTGCTGCGCTGGCTACAGGAGTGTATCCCCCTGCCCCAAGGCAGCCAGAAGGTTCTTACCCCCACGGGCCTGCGCCTACAGGGATCCGGCGCTGAGCTGGCCCTTTTCTTGTGGTCGGGGCTGAACACTACCTATCTCAAGGTGTTCCAGTGGTCGGAACAGCCCTTCCCCCGCCAAGCTCGCTGGCTGGGAGAGCTGGAACAGGCCATCCAAAGCCAATTTCCCCACCGCTACCCGCAGTTGCCCCAGATCGACCTGAACCGGGGATCCATCTTCGATCAGCTTGAGCCTTTCTACCCGCAAACGGTGAAGTATTTTCGGCGGATCCCCAATGGAGAATTTGACCTGCAGCGGGTGTACTGGTGGGAAAAGCGCTGGCGGGAAGAAGTGCAACATTGCCACGCAGCCCACCGCCCTGCTCAGCCGGTCTTGTTTCGCCAGCCTGGCCCTGAGCCGGCCCCGGTGGAGTGGGATCTGGCCATCGTGGGAGGAGCGCTGGGAGCCATCTATGGAGCGGCCATGGCTCGCTTGGGCTACCGCGTGGCCTTGGTGGAGCGACTCCCTTTTGGCCGCATGAACCGCGAGTGGAACATCTCCCGGCGGGAGCTGCAAACCCTGGTGGATTTGGGCCTTTTGAGCGCCGAGCAGATGGAGAGCTTGATCCTGCGGGAATACACGGATGGGTTCAACAAGTTTTTTGACGGCAATAGCCCGGTTCGCGCTCCCGTTTTGCACACGCCGACGGTACTCAATCTGGCCATTGACGCGGAAAAGCTATTGCAGCTCTGTGGCCAAATTCTCACTTCCTGCGGGGGAGCTATCTACGAGCGCACCGAGTTTCAGCGGGCCTATGTTGGCGAACAAGGCGTCACGCTGGTTTTGAAGGATTTGCCCACCGGCGAGGAGTTTCGGCTGGGATCCCGCCTTGTGGTGGATGCTATGGGAACAGTCTCTCCCATTGCCCAGCAGCTTTACCGCCATCGGGCTTTTGATAGCGTCTGCCCCACGGTGGGGGCTACCATTGCGGGGGGGTTTGAGCCAGGGGTATGGGATCCCCAGTTTGGGGACATTCTGGCCAGCCACGGGGACATCAGCCGCGGTCGGCAACTCATTTGGGAGCTGTTCCCCGGCCCAGGCGAAGATCTTACCTTTTATCTGTTCCACTACCACCAGGTGCATCCGGAAAACCCCGGATCCCTGCTGGAACTGTACGAAGATTTTTTCACCATTCTGCCGGAATACCGCCGCTGCGACCCGGAGCGCCTGCAGTGGAAAAAAGCGACCTTCGGCTATATCCCCGGACGATTTGGCCAGCCCCGGCACCCTGTTCGCGGCAGCGGGGCGGAGTCTTCGGAACCCTTTGACCGGATACTGCTCATAGGGGATGCGGCGGCTATGCAATCGCCCCTTAGCTTTACCGGCTTTGGATCCCTGGTGCGCAACTGCCCCCGCCTGTGCGATCTGCTGGATACGGCGCTGCGCCACGACCTGCTCAGGGCTGCAGACTTAGCCCAGATCCGGGCCTACCAGGGCAACTCCGCCGTCACCTGGCTCTTCTCGCGGGGGATGATGGTGCCCACCGGCAAGGTGCTGCCCCCCGAGCGCATCAATGCCACTCTCAACAGCTTTTTCGGCATTCTCGCCACCGAGCCGCCGGAGGTGGTGGACGATTTCATCAAAGACCGGGCTGGCTGGCTGGCCTTTAACCGCATGGCCATCAAAGCTGCCCTGCAAAACCCACGGCTGCTGCTGTGGATCTGGGAGGCCGTAGGGGCCAAAGGCTTTGCCCAGTGGCTACCCACCTACCTCAGCTATACCGGCCTGGCCTTGACCTCTGCTTTGCTCAGGGGCTGGCTTCCAAATCTGCTGCGTCGCCTGCAGCCCTGGCTAGAAGCGCGTTACCCCCGCCTGTGGCTGCGCTGCCTGCAGTGGAGCTACACCCTCACCTATGGGGTAGGGCAGCCGCGCATCCAGTTTCAACTCCCCCCCACTCAAGAAAAGACCCAAGACGCAATACCGACTTGGGTAGGATCCCTGCAGCAGTGACATACTCCCGCACTCACGCTGATGCACAGAGGGCGGGGCTCCCCGGCGGTCTAGCTAAATGCACCGGACACCAAGGCAATAGCGCTGTCGCCGTGATCCCTCAATAAGGTCTCTATCTGCCGCTCGCGTCAGCAGGGCAGCGTTTTTTCCGGCTTGGCAGCTTGCCCAAGTTGGGTATAATCAATGCCTAATCAGAGATCGACGGCAGTTGGGAAGGGATCCCGACTTCAAACCGGTCGAGAGACTGCTGAACCCCATTTTTTGAGAACCCTTATTTTCGCAAAAAGTTAGGACTGAGCCCAGTCGCGTCAGCGTTGCGGAGCAACATGGTTTACACCTTCGAGATCATCGGCATCGCCCCTGCTCTGCAGTTCTTTCATCAGCAACAGAAGCTGGCCCAGCGGCCCTGTGGGGTGGAATACCTGGGTACCAGCTCCTGCACCCTCGATGCGTTGCTGGGATCCGTGGAGGAAGTGCCGGCCCGGCGCGGCTGGGACTTGGATCAGTTGGTCGACGCTGTTATCCGCTTTTGGTGCAGCAACCCCGATTTGGTCAGTATGTGGCGCTCTCGTTTTCGCGATGCCGGGCGAGATGCGCTGTTGGTCTCGCGAGTGGGGCATATTCAATCACTGCGGCAGGAATTTGAATGGCTGCTGAAGCAGTAGATGCCGAGCGCCACTCTCGCCACCTGGGTAGGAGAAGGCGCGGTTAGCAGGTAGGCTAGGGGCAGAACTGGTTTGTGAGCACCCATGAGCGACACAGTTTTCGGCAAGATCATCCGCAGGGAGATCCCTGCACAAATCGTTTACGAAGACGATAGAGCCCTGGCCTTCAAAGATATTGCCCCCCAAGCCCCTGTCCACATTTTGGTGGTGCCCAAAGAGCCCATCCCCGGCATTTCCCAGGCCAAGCCCGAACATGAGGCATTGCTGGGACATCTCCTGCTGACCGCTCAGCGGGTGGCTGCCGAGGCAGGTTTAAATAAAGGCTACCGATTGGTGATCAACGAAGGAGAAGACGGCGGGCAAACCGTCTTTCATCTCCACATTCACGTTCTGGGCGGTCGGGGGATGGGCTGGCCCCCAGGTTGAGCGATGGTTTTTCCCACCCATTGGAGCCTCTGCAGGTACAATCCTGTCATTACGGAGGTAAACAGCGGGCGGGGTCTGGGATCGATGGAGTGGCACGTAACCGATGCAGAGAGTTTGATGATCATCGACCAGGAGGTGGGCAAGCACGAGCTTTCTCCTGCTGAGTATGAGGTGGTTCGTCGGGTTATTTATGCTACTGCCGACTTTGAGTACTTGAACCTCATCCGTTTTGGTAACGAAGCCTTACAGGCTGGGGCGGCGGCCTTGGCAGCGCGTACCACCATTGTGGTCGATGAGCCGATGGTGCAGGTGGGCATTGCCTGGGCTGTTCAGAACACCTTTTCCAACCCCATCTATTGCAGCAGCGAAGCCATTACCCGTCCCCAAAGGGACAAGACCCGCTCCGCTTGGGGCTTGGAAACCCTGGCCCAACGCTACCCTGAGGCGATCTTTGTGATTGGCCAATCCCAGACTGCCCTCTCCACCTTGGTGCAGCTGATTAGAAAGAAGGAGGTGGCCCCTGCTCTGGTCATCGCCACGCCGGCTGGGTTTGTGAACGTGGTGCAAGCCAAGCAGGAGCTAGCCGATTCCATGGTGCCCCACATCCGCACTGAGGGACGCAAAGGAGGCCCGGCAGTGGCTGCAGCGGTGTTGGATGGCCTGCTGGACTTGGCTTGGCACGCCTATATACGGGTCAGCAGCGCAGACTATCCTGGCAAATCCGCGGTTTCATGACATGCTCCTTGCCCTTGGGCACCGTTCGCGGAAACAAGCCAAAACTTTGGCACTCAAAGCACATTTTTTCAGCAGTTGACTGCCCTGCCGCTGAAATCTCGCTTGGGACACCGCGCTTTATGGTCGTTTCAGTTTAGGGTGAGACGCCTGGACTACCGATCGCGCCAGCGGGACGGAGTCCTTGAAAAGCCTTCTGGCCTCGTGCATTCAATCATTCACTGTTTGAGGTGTGGGTGCAATGTCCTAGTTTGAATCGAAGTTTGAATTGAAATGACCATACACCCCTATAGTCAGTTGCTCTAGCGGTGCGGATGAGCTGGGGGCCTCGCAGCACTTTTGGGTCAAGAGTGGGTCTGCTGATCCAGATCACCCAGCCAAGGGGATCCCGAGCACCCGGCCTTCAAGTCGGCATCGGCAAGATGGGAGCTGCGCTCTCAGTCCTGCCTCTTCAGAAAATGGCCTGAGAGACGACTGGGTTGGGCCTATGGAGGGATCTTCCCATGCGGTGTGCCATCTTCTTTTGCTGGCTTGCCTGGGTTTTTGCGCCGGGGGCTTGGGCACAAGCTGAGCCATGCCCGGTGGTCGTCCTTTCGCCCTCTTCACAGTTGCAGTTGTCAGAATCGTCAACACTTGCCTCTACTCTCTCGACAGCCCAGAAAGTGCTCCACACTGCTACTGCACTCGACAAGGCAGAGGTTATCGCTACGCAACATTTTCCCGAACCGGTCAGCCCCTACCAGCGCTGGCGACAGAGGTATGCCCCCTCGGATCCCCTCTCTTCAGGTTTGAACAGCGTCCCTTATCGGCCAGCCCAGCAGGGATCCCAAAGGATTCAACAGGGAACAGAGGGGCTGCCCTTAGGGCCTGCGACCCGCCAAGGGGAACAGCTGGAGCAGATCGGGATCCGCCTGGGAGAAGACAGCCCTTTTTTCCTACATCCCAGTGGGTTGGTCTATCGGCAGTCCTATTGAAGTTTTTGTGAGTCTGTTCGCTACAGGGATCCCAGCTTCCCCAGGGAGAAGGGCTGGGAGTGAGAAATTATCTCTCACTTCTCTCTTCTCACTGCTCACTATCAGTATTAGTACAGTATTAGTAATGATTCCCTACCTTGCGGTGGTGGATGGCGGTGAGGCCCTCTGGGCTGGAGACCCGACCAGCTTCTAGGGTGCTGTACACCACCCAGTGATCGCTGGTTTCCAGGCGGCTCACCACACGGCACTCCAGGTAGGCCAAAGCATCGGCCAAGATGGGGGATCCGTTGGCAGCAGGGTAGGTCTTGATCCCGGCAAAGCGGTCGGCTCCCGGTGGAAATCGCTTCAGGAAGTGGCGCATCAAGGGTTGGTAATGGCCTTCTTGCAGCACATTTAACACGAAGGTATCTCCCACCTGCAGGAAGGATTCGATGGCCCGATCCTTGGCCACCGCAATGCTGATCCCTGGCGGATCGGTGCTGGCTTGGGCCACCCAGGAGGCAAGCATGGCGCTGGTGGCTTGCCCTTTGCGGGCAGTGATGATGTAGAGGCCATTGCTGATGCGGCCCAGGGCGCGATCCAAGTCGGCATCCAAGGCTTTCATCTGCTGAATGCTGCGATCCCGGGTCAGCCACTGCCCCAGGTCGGTACCTGCTTCTTCGGCCAGTTGCAGCAGGGCCTCGCCAGCAGGCTGCTTAAGCAGAATGGGGGCAAACACCTCTTTGGCGCCGATTTCTTGCAGTGTGTTGCGGCAGAGGTACACCGACTCATCATCTTCGCCGCCCGACTCAAACAGACCAAAGCCTTGCTTGCTGTGGGCAGAGGCCAGCAGGGTTTTCAGCAGCACCTGGGTAGTGGCCGCCTCTGGCCCCGATTGGGGCGGCATGCCTATCACCACACCGGCGGCCAAGCTCATCAGCTCCCGCACCTCGTGGGCATCCACCAGCCGCAAATCTGCCAGCTCCACCTGGATGCCGGTTTTTTGGATCCCACGGGCAATGGCTTGAGCCAAGGTTTCCGCCTGGCCATAGCCGGACAGGTAGAACACTGCCACCAGGCGCTCGGCTTTGGCCTGCTCGAGGCTCCAGGTGCGATATTGCCCCACCCAGTCGGACAGGTGATGGCGCAGTAGGGGGCCGTGGCCGGTAGCAATGGCAGCGATGGGAGGCAAGGCTTCCATGCGCTTCAGGGCGGACAACACCGAGCGGGCGTTGGGCCCCATGAGGCAGTCGTAGTAGAGCTTGAAGTCGGCCTGCAACAGGTGGGGATGTTCGTCCCAGGCGAAATCGTCGCAGTAGTGCATCCCAAACACGTCGCAGGTGTAAAGGATCTGGGTGCCGTGGTCGTAGGTGAGGATGGTGTCGGGCCAGTGCAGGTTGGGGGCAGAGATAAATTCCAGGACATGCCCTTTGCCCAGATCCAAGCGATCTCCCTGTTTCACCACCAGCCGCCGGAAGGGCCGATGCACCAGATCTTCCAGAAATTGCATGGCCACCTTGGAGGCCACCACCGTCATCTGGGGCGCCAGCTCCAGCAGATCACCGACTAGGCCGCTGTGATCTGGCTCGGTGTGGCTGACCACCAGGTAGTCGATCGCAGTGGGATCCACGATCCCTTGCAGGCAATCCAGGTACAACTGGCGAAACTTCTCGTGGGAGGTGTCGATGAGGGCCACCTTCTCGCCGCGAATCAAGAAGGAGTTGTAGGTGGTGCCATTTTCCAGAGCAAATTCGATATCAAATCGATCCCGATCCCAATCTTGGGAGCGAATGGCGAGGGTGTCGGCCCCGATAGGCAGAGTTTGCAGCGTCAGATGGGGCTGGGCCAGGCGAGGTGCGACTTGAGGTGCAACTGCAGTGGTGGCCATGTTCTCTCCCTAACTTTAAGTCGGGTCACAATCCTGATCTCAATGTAACTGAATGTTTATGTTGACAGGGGGTATAAATGCAATTTGCAAGTTGCGAAATCCTTATGGAATGCTTCTAGGGATCTCTGGGTTCCTGACTATCGAAGGGGTTGGGGCTTAGAACTGCAGCAAATTGGGCCAGGGTGTGGCGCAACTGATCCAGGTTTTGGCCGGTGGTGGCGGAAACAAACAGGGCCTTCGGGTAGAGCAGGCGCACATCCTCTACCCATTCGGGATCCAGGCGGTCGATTTTGTTAAACACCAGTTGCCGGGGGCCGGTGGCCAAGGGCATCTCGTCCAGCAAGGTTTCCACCGCCTCGATCTGTCCTTCCCAGTTGGGGTGAGACAGATCCACCACATGCAGCAGGGCATCCGCTTCCGTCACCTCTTCCAGGGTGGCTTGAAAGGCATCCACCAGTTGGTCTGGCAATTCGGTTAGAAATCCCACCGTGTCGGTCAACAGCACCGCCTGCCGGTTGGGCAGATCCAGCCGCCGGGTAGTGGGATCCAAGGTGGCAAAGAGCTGGTCGGCGGCGTATACCTCAGCATGGGTGAGGGCGTTGAGAAGGCTGGACTTGCCGGCGTTGGTGTAGCCCACCAGGGCCACCACGGGAATTTGGGATGCCTCGCGGCGTTGGCGCAGCCGCTGCCGGTGGTGGCGCAATTCTTCCACTTCTTGCCGCAGCTTGCCGATGCGCCGTTGGATGGCCCGCCGCTCCATTTCCAGTTGGGTTTCCCCAGGGCCACGGGTGCCGATGCCCCCACCTAGCCGCGACATGGTGCGCCCTCGACCGGCCAAGCGAGGTAGCAAATACTGCAGTTGGGCCAGCTCCACCTGCAATTTTCCGGCCCGGGTTCTGGCCCGCTGGGCAAAAATATCCAAGATCACCTCGCTGCGATCCACCACCCGCACCCCCACCGCCTCTTCCAAGGTGCGCACCTGGCTGGGGGTGAGTTCCCGGTCGAACACCACCAAGTTAGCGCCCAGATCCTGGACCAGCAGAGCCAGCTCTTGCACCTTACCGGATCCGATTACCGTGGCCGAATTGGGGCCTTCCCGCCTCTGCCAGAGGGCTTGCAGCACCTGTCCGCCGGCACTCTCCACCAGGCGGCTCAGCTCCGCCAACCCATCCATGAGATCCTCGTAGCTCTGCCCGGACTCCTGCAGCCCCACCAGGATGGCCCGATCCTGATCCAGATCCACCTGGCGGGCGGTCAACTGGCGCCGAAACCCATCCTCCAGCTCCGCCACCAGCTCCTGCAGATCCTGTTCTGCCAGGATCCCCAAAGGCAAAGGCTCAGAAACCTGCCAACGGCGCTCTCCCTCCGGCAGCAGATGGGCCAGATAGGCCCGGTGAACAAAGCCCGTAGCCGCTCCTCCCCGGCGTCGGTGCCCTCCTGACTTGGACACGGAAAGGGTGATGAGGGCATCCAAACGCTGCAAAGCCATGGCCGTCAGCGCTTTTTGACCGGGGCCCCCCTCCCCCATTTGGGTGGTGATGCAGCGGATCCCGGATAGGCGCTCGGCCCCCTGGCGGGGCAATTCCCAAGCCGGGATCTGGGTTTCAAAAGGGGATCCCACCCCTACGCGGATCACCTGGCCGCGCCGGTTGAGGTAAACGCTGATGGGCTGACCTTCCAGATCTTGGGTCAGGGATCCCAGCCGTTGGGCAAACTCCACCGTCACCAAGCGGTCGGGGGGTAGGCGCAGTTGATAGAGCCGTTGCAGTTGCTTTTGTTGGTGGGGCTTTAACCCTTTGGCCTGTTCGGGAAAGCGTCGTGGAGCGATAGCAGAGCTGAAGCGGGGGTCGGTCTGATGGCGAGAGGTGCTAGCCCTGGGCATAGGGACGGGGAAAGACCCAAAAACAAGCTTTCATCTACCATACACGCTAGCTGCCCGCAGGAACTTGGGATCCAAAAGCAACGGTGGCAAACACTGGCCCAGTGTTGCGGGGGCAACAGTACGGCGATGTCATCAGCAACGGGTGCAACATTCAAACCAAGGTCATTCCCGAACAAAAGTAGGCGGAATACTTCCATGACCCAACAGAGGTACGCATGGGGCAGCCAAACCCAGACGATCACAGGCTTCCTGCTCGCCCATCATCTGCTCAAGGTCAACCCCAAAGATGTCAATGTGTTGGATCTGCCCAAGCTGGGATCCCTGTATTGAGCTTGCTGTCGGTGAGAGAGTTTCCAAATCGGTTGGGCAGTCAGGGATCCCTTTCGCTCCGTGTTGCCGGAATCCTGCTGCAACTCGGAGTAGCTGCATAAATCGGAAAAATCCGTAGTGCCAGCTCTTAGTTATCATAGATGCACGATTTCAACATCACCCCATTTTCTGTGCAAATATTCAGCAACCAGCCTACGATGACAGTGCTCAGGAGTAGCTTCACTACAAAGCAGACACCCTCCATCGAGAATACTTTTATCCACTTGATCTTCAATGCGACGCTCGGCCATCAGCGACAAAAACTGTCTCTCGTAGTTAGACCATTCACCACTGGCTTTGTAAGCATCGAGAATCTCTTGAGTTGGTGCAAGTTCCGGCAAATGAACATATCCAAGCTTGCAGATCTCGCGAAGAAAAAACTCTAGATCCCTCTTTTTCGTGAATCCCGCCAGTTGCGAGGTGTTATTAAGTCGAGTATCAACAACTCGAACCAGACCAGGCTGTTTTAAGCGATTAAAAAATTGCTCTGCACTTTTCTTCGTAAACCCTATCGTAAATATCTTCATGGCCTCGCGCTCCGCTCATCATTTTTTGACATTTTCTCATCTCGATAGGCGACACGCCTGCCTTGAATGAGATAGGCTTCGGCTATACACTCTTCCCGACTTCTAAACAAGTCCCCCTCTGGAAGTTTGCAAAGGGCAAGAAGACGAGATTCTAGAGCCTCATGAGTCTCCAAAGAGCCATTGGCCAAGATGTGGTTGACCGGAATCCCACTTTGAAAAAGTTTACGCGCCACCAGCAACGATCTATGACATTCAATAGGGTCTTTCTCAGCACACATCAGTGCGATCCGATACCGACTAGAACCTTGGATCAGACGGTCGATCCCTTCGAGGAAGGCTGGCTCATTTGCCAGTCGTTCATACTGAATCCTACCCTGATCATAGCAGCTCGGATTTTCGCTACGTCCTCCCAATTCTTTGCCCAGAAAGACGTAAGCAATACCTGCTGCCGCTAAAGCACTTTTCAACTTTTCTTGTGAATATTGAGGGACGTAACGGCTATATGGACGTGAGCGAACGTCGCCAATACCGGTGATGTTGTACTGGCGCAGTAAGTCTATGAAAAAATCAATCTCGTGGTTTGAGTGACCAATCGTGTAGATCTCTGATTTCATATGAGTCGACCTGAGTAGAGAACAGCCGCTATCAGCTTGTAGTAATAGCCCAAGTAGGGATCGCTAAGGCTAACACACAGCACCGGATCGGGGATGTCATATTGACCGTCTTCGCCCATTAGGAAATCCCGTTCAATCACAGGATCGGTAACATCCATGCAGTATTTTACTCCCTTGTATACAAACTCGCCGCGTACTCTACGCTTAGAATTCGGGTATCCTGGTGCCTTGTAACCAACCAACAGACGCAAATGCTCGACCGGTACAAGGTAAAGAGAAACTCCGCTTTCTCGCCCGACACTTAACCGGTTGTTCCACCCAGCATAGCTGCTCTCGCCAGTGCCCCAGAGATTCTCAGGGTTGTCTAGCCAACTGTTGATATCCTCCCAAGGCAGGTGGCCAACTTTTTTCCAGCGGTGCTTTGGATTGATAACGTGGTTCTCCCTCTGGTGAGGTAGTGGCTGAGGTGTATCACAAGAGACACAGAGAATATCAAGAAGTTCTGGGTCGCCACCGCTCTCGTAGTACCTCTCATGTTCAGAGACCTCATGTGACGGGCGGCTGCTGACAGGACGCACCCATTCTCCTGGCTCTCCGTTCTGCCATTCCTTGCCGGCAATACAGCGACCGGCCATTTTTCTGGAGTTGGCGAAACAGACAATCGTCTTGACGTAAGACATACAGGCTTCTGGGGCAAGGGCAAAGGCTCAATGGGAGTAATTTTCGGCTTCTTGAAAGTCCAGTAGTCAAATCCGTTCTTCAGGGCGAAAGGGGATCAAAAGGGCGCGGGGCGCTTTGGCATGGCGAGAGACCAAAATCAACGCCACAATACTGAGCAGATAGGGCAACATTAAGAAAAACTGATAGGGGATCCGGCTACCCCAAAGCTGCTGAAGGCGCAATTGCAAAGCATCAAACCCGGCAAACAGCAACGCTCCTCCTAAGGCTCGCCAGGGATCCCAAGCGGCAAAAACCACCAGAGCAATGCAAATCCACCCCCGCCCATTGACGATATTGAAGAAAAACGCATCGAACGCAGAGAGGGTTAAAAAAGCACCGGCCACGGCCATGAGAGCGCTGCCCACCATCACGGCCCCGGTGCGAACGGCATAGACCGGGATCCCCTGGGAAGCGGCAGCCTGGGGATTTTCTCCAACCATGCGCACGGCGAGGCCCAGAGGAGTTCGGTAGAGGATGTAGGCCATGAGGGGCACCAGGAGAAGGCCGAGGTAGGTGAGGGGCGGCTGGGTAAACAGGGTTTCTCCCAGAAAGGGCAGGCTGGAGAGACCGGGGATCGGCCAAGGGCTGAAGGGGATGATTTTGGGAGGAGAGGTGACCTGGGGCAGGGCCATGCGATAGACAAAATAGGCGGCATTAATGGTCAAGAGGGTGATGCCGATGCCGGTGACGTGCTGGGAAACCCCAAGGCGGACGGTCAACAGGCTGTGAATCAAGCCCACACCTGCACCGAGGACGGCAGCAAAGGCTACGCCCCACCACAATCCGGATCCCTGATAGACCACCAGCCAACCGGTCATGGCCCCCAGGGTCATGATCCCTTCGATGCCCAAATTGAGAACGCCGGCCCGCTCACAGAGGACTTCGCCCAAAGTGCCAAAGAGCAAGGGAGTGGCAATGCGCAGGGTGGCCACCCAAAAGCTGGTGGTGCTGATTAAGCTGATTAGACTCAGGAGTGCAGACACGGGTGCTCAGTCCCAGCGCAGACGATAACGGGCCAATCCCATGCAGACCAACATCCACAGCAGGGCAGCAGCAACAATGACATCGGCAAGATAGGTGGGAACGCCCAAGCTACGCCCCATGGTATCCGCCCCTACATAAACTCCGGCAATGAAGACCGCCGCCCCCACCACCCCCAAGGGATGCAGTTGGGCCAACAGGGCAACAACAATGCCGGTGTAGCCAAAGCCCGGGGATAAATCCAAGGTGAGATAGCCCTTGAGCCCGAGAAGTTCACAAGCTCCCGCCAAGCCTGCCAGCCCCCCTCCCAGCAGTGAGGTATACAAAATAACTCCCTGGACTGGGATGCCGAGAAACCTGGCCGCTTCCGGGTTCGCGCCTACGGCTCGCATTTCTAGGCCCCAAACGGTGAACCGCTCTATGGCCCACACCCCCAGGGCAGCGAGCAGGGCAATGATCAAACCGGCGTGGAGACGACTGCGGGGGATCAGCCGCGGCAGTAGGGCAGCATCCACAAGGGCACGACCTTGGGGCCAACCCAGAGCCAGAGGATCTTTGAGGGGGCCTTCCAGGAGATAGCTGATCCCAAGAAGAATGACAAAATTGAGCAGCAAGGTGGTCACCACTTCGTCCACCTGGAACTGAGTCTTGAGCCAGGCCGGGATCCACAGCAACAGCCCTCCGGCAATCCAGCCCGCCAGCAGCAGCACCAGCACCAACCACGGGCGCGGCAGCGAAAGCCCAGCGGTGCCCAAGAGGCTGGCAGCCAGAGCCCCACCATAAAACTGGCCTTCTGCACCGATGTTCCACAACTTGGCCCGAAAACACACCGCCACCGCCAATCCCGTCAGGATCAGGGGAATGGCCCGCGTCAAAGTTTCGCTCAGGGCAAAGGGGGATCCCACCGCTCCCCGCAGCAAAGCTCCATAGGCTGCCAAAACTGGGGATCCCGTCCACAGGATCAGCAGGCTGCAGGAGAGGAAAGCCAGGACAATGGCTGCCATCGGCGCGCTCAGGATCAGCCAAAGGGGCACCGTGGAACGGGGTTCAACACGCATCAGCCACCTCCTGCCCGGCCATACGCAACCCCAAGGCGGTCACCGTTGTGGTTTGGGTCGGGACTGCCGAGGAAAGCCGACCGCGATAGAGCACCGCCACTCGATCCGCTAAACTCAGCAATTCATCCAGGTCTTCGGAAATGAGCAGGATCCCGGCTCCAGCCCGGGCTGCTGCCAGAAGTTGGGCATGCACATAGGCCACAGCCCCCAGATCCAGTCCCCGCGTCGGTTGGTGAGCCACAATCACCTGGGGATCCCGACACAGCTCCCGCGAGAGGATCACTTTTTGCATATTTCCGCCGGACAGCAGTTGCACTGGCATCTGGAGCGCCTGCCGCGGATCCCCACTCTGGAGTCCCCGCACGTCGTAGGTCTGTAGCCAGGTGTGGGCCTGCTGATAGATTTGGCGGTGACGCAGGATCCCCCACCGCGAGAATTCGGGATCCCGATAGCGCTCGATCACCCAATTCTCCCACAGGCTAAGGGAACCAATCAGCCCAGTTTTGTGGCGGTCTTCTGGGATCCGGGCCATGCCTTGCCGCACCATCTCAGCAGGAGAGATCAGCCGCAGGACTCGGCCATGCAGATGGAGATGACCTTGGTGGGGCCGGATCACCCCACAGACCAGATCTGCCAGAACGGCCTGCCCATTGCCCGCCACCCCGGCAATACCCACGATTTCGTGACGCCGCACCGTCAGAGAAACCTGCTCCAGATGCTGCTGCCCTGCCCGACAGGAGACCTGCTGCAGCTCCAGGATCGTCTCCCCAACAGACAAGGGCGCTTTGACCACCGCCGCCAACCGCTGCCCCACCATCGCTTCCGCCAGAGTTGTGGGATGGATCTCAGCCGTCTTGCCCGCCATCACCACCCGCCCTGAGCGCAGCACCATCACCCGGTCACTGATGCGCATCACCTCCTGGAGCTTGTGGGAAATCAGCAGGATCCCCAGCCCGCGACCGGCCATCTGCCGTAGGGTGTGAAAAAACGGCTCAATTTCCGGTGGGGTCAACACCGCCGTAGGCTCATCCAAAATCAGGATCCGCGCCCCTCGATACAGCACCTTGAGGATCTCCACCCGCTGCCGCTCCCCTAAGGTCAGGGATCCCACCAGGGCATCGGGATCCACGGCCAACCCCAATTCCTCGGCCAGCTTTTGGATGCGCCGCCGTCCCTCTCGCCGCCGAGACCACAGGTGCCACAGGGGCTGAGTGCCCAGAAGAATGTTGTCCAGCACCGACAGATTATCGGCCAAGACCACATGCTGATGCACCATGCCTATCCCTGCCGCCAGGGCAGCCGCCGGGGATCCCAGCTTGAGGGGCCGACCAAACACCCACACCTGACCCTGATCGGGAACATAGTGCCCAAACAGGATGTTCATCAGTGTCGTTTTGCCCGCCCCATTTTCCCCCAAGATGGCCAGAATCTCCCCGGCCCGCAGCTCAAGATCAATCTGGTCGTTGGCCAGCAGAGCACCAAAGCGCTTAGTAATGCCCACCACCTTCAAGGCCAAAGGCGCTTCAGAGGGTGGACTTGGGTTCGCTATCATCGATGGCTACAACAAAAGACCCTGCCAGAATCTCTGCCTGCCTCTGCATCACCTTAGCTTTCAGTTCAGCCGGAACCTTGTCGGCGAAGGTTCCCCAGTCGGAGAGGCTGGATCCCCCATATTTCATCATGCTGTAGATCCCGTAGTCCTCTGCCTTAAATTCTCCGGCCTTCACCGCGGCAATGGCTCTGTCGATGGTGGGTTCCATGTGCCACAGGGCACTGACCACCACCGTTTCCGGGTAGTCCGGCTGGGTATCGATCACATTGCCGATGGCCAAAACGCCCCTCTCTTTGGCGGCATCAGATACCCCAAACCGCTCCGCGTAAAGGATATCTGCGCCGGCATCAATTTGGGCAAAAGCCGCCTCTTTGGCTTTGGGGGGATCAAACCAACTGCCGATAAAGGTGACCAAAAACTTCACCTCCGGCTGCAGTTCCCTCGCCCCTGCCATAAAAGCATTCATGAGGCGGTTCACTTCTGGAATGGGATAGCCCCCCACCATGCCGATGATTTTGGAGCGGGTCAGCCCCCCGGCCACCATTCCCGTCAGATAGGAAGGCTCGTGGATGTAGTTGTCAAACACGGCAAAATTGCTCAGGGCAGGATCCGGCTTGAGGCTGGATCCCATCAAGAAGCTGACCTTGGGATAGTCTTTGGCTACTTCCCGCGCTTCCCGCTCCACCCCAAAGACCTCACCCACCAGCAGTTGGACGCCGCTCTCGGCATACTGACGCAGCACCCGTGGGTAGTCGGTGTTGGAAACTGACTCCGACCAGGTATAGTCAATATCCCCCCGCTCCTGGGCGGTCATCAAGGCTTTATGGATCCGGCTCACCCACTGCTGCTCAATGGGAACCGTATAAACCCCGGCCACCTTCAGCTTGGTTCCTTGAGCCACCGCGGCATCGCGAACCAACCAGCGGCTCCCCATCAGGCCAGCCACAAAAGCCCCAGAACGCAGGCAGAAGTCCCGCCGGGAGAGTTCTAAACGTGCCATAGTCGCTTCTGTTGAGGTTACTTCGAGATCGGGTTACTGCTCGGCTTATCCTAAGGGGGAGATCCCTGAAAATATGTATCCTGAAATACAATTTTTTGAGAAGGAGCTTGTTTGTAATGGACAACGAAGTTTTGCTGACGGTTGGAATGGATGTAAGGGCCAAGTCCTCTCAAATCAGCTCTCGATAGATTATCCTTCTGACTACTTGGTTGATATCTTGCACAACCGGATGCTGTTGGGGACTACAGCCCTCTTTTATAAAGTGAGCAATAACCCAATCAACTGGTTTCCTAAATTCGGGCTTTGAGGTAATTTAAGACATCTTTATCTGATTTGGCCTATCATTCAGTCAACTGTAGTTGCTTCTTTCCATCCTAAGTTCAAACAAATAGCCACAACATATGGATCTCATTTTGCGCCGGGCCAATTTGCCGGATGGCCGCAAGGGAATCGATATCGGTATCCAGGGGGATCGCATTGTGGCTCTGGAAAGCAACTTACAAGCCACTGCCCCCCAAGAAATTGATGTCACCAACCGCTTGGTGTCGCCCCCCTTTGTGGATGCCCACTTTCACCTGGATGCCACCCTTACCTACGGGATCCCGCGCGCCAACCAATCGGGCACCTTGCTGGAAGGGATCGCCCTCTGGGGAGAGTTGAAGCCACTGCTAACTCCGGAGGCGGTCATCGAGCGGGCTCTAACCTACTGCGACTGGGCAGTGGCGCGCGGGATCTTAGCCATCCGCGCCCATGTGGACGTGTGCGATCCCAACCTGGTGGCGGTGCGGGCCTTGCTGGAGGTCAAGCAAAAAGTATCCCCCTACCTGGATTTGCAACTGGTGGCCTTTCCCCAAGATGGCTACTACCGCTCGCCGGGGGCGGTGCAGCTTTTGGAGAAGGCTCTGGATTTGGGGGTGGAGGTGGTGGGTGGGATCCCCCACTTCGAGCGGACGATGGCCGAAGGAGCCGCTTCAGTGCGGGCTCTGTGCGAGATTGCAGCCGCGCGGGGCCTGCGGGTGGATCTGCACTGCGACGAAACAGACGACCCCCTCTCCCGCCACGTGGAGACCCTGGCCTACGAGACGCTGCGGCTGGGCCTGCAGGGGCGGGTGGCCGCCTCCCACCTCACCTCGATGCACTCAATGGACAACGCCTACGTGAGCAAACTCATTCCCCTGATGGCCGAAGCAGAGCTGGGGGTGATCGCCAACCCGCTGGTGAACCTGGTGCTGCAGGGCCGCCACGATACCTATCCCAAGCGGCGGGGGCTGACGCGGGTGCCGGAGCTGATGGCCGCCGGGCTGACGGTGGCTTTTGGCCAGGACTGTGTGATGGATCCCTGGTACCCTCTGGGCAGCGGCAACATGCTGGAAGTGGCCCACATGGCCGTCCACGCTGCCCAGATGACAGGCTATGAGCAGATGCGGCAGTGCTTCTTGGCGGTTACGGAAAACCCGGCCCGCATTCTGGGGTTAGAAGGCTACGGACTAGAACCCGGCTGCTATGCCGACTTGGTGGTGCTCCAGGCTGCTGATGCCGTCGAAGCTATTCGCCTGAAACCAGCTTGCCTGTATGTCTTCCGCCGGGGACGGCTGATCGCCCAAACCCCGCCGGTGGTTGCCCAGCTCCATTTGCCGGGGCGCTCGGCCCAGGTGGACTTCACCCGCCAGCTTTAACGGCGCACGGTGCCGCTGAAGCCGCTGGCTTTGAACTGCTCCATAGTCAGAGGCAGCGGGCTGGTCACGGGCACGGAGATGCGAATGGAGAAGGGGCTTTCGCCGGGGGGAACCTCCTCGATGGCTCCCAGGCGGGTGCGCTCCGGCAGAACCTCATTGCCGTTGGCATCGTAAAGGCGACCGAAGACATCCGCATTCAGCACAGTATTTCTGGAGCGGTTGACCACCGTGCCTTCAATGAATAGGCACCTGGCCGGTATGGGGTTGCCGTTGCTGGTAACCAGGTTGGTGTATTCGGGGGTATCCGGGCAGGGGGTGAGGTGCAAATCCTTCAGTTGCAGGGGGATGGCTCCAAAACCCAGCAAGAGCGCCGCCAATGCCACACAGCCAAAGCTCATGCAGACAAGACGCAGCTTTTGGGTTAGCCACTGCGCCGGCTTCCAAACTTGGCTCATCGTTTTTCCTCCAAGGCCCACCCTCTTTAGTCTAGGGGATCCCCGTCTCGTAGAACCTCTCCTCGGTTTGGATCCCATCCAGGCGCTGATCCCAAGGATCCTGAGGCAGGGGCTGCTCCAGCAAGCAGGCTTGGGGGAGGATGCCCCACTTGGGCACACTGGGATCCGGCAAAGCGGCCAAAAAGCGGTCGTAATAGCCGCCGCCATAGCCCAAACGCCTTCCCCAACGATCGCAGGCCAGGGCGGGCACCAGGATCAAATCCGCCTTGCCAGGGTCGATAACTGTGCTGCCGGGAGAAGGCTCCAACAAGCCCCAGCAGTTGGGGACAAGCTCAGCCGGCTGGTAGCGGTGCCACTGCATTTGCCGCCGCGGCAGACAACGGGGGATCCCCCACTGCTTCTCTGGAAAAAGGGCAAACAGGGATCCCAAGTCCACCTCGGAGCCGAAGGCCACATAGGCCAGGATGGTTTTGGCGGCCAAAAGTTGGGGGCAAGAGGCCAAATGAGCCACTACCTTTTGGCTGATAAGGGATCTGTCCAACCCCTGCCGTAGCTGGCGAAAGTGCTGGCGCAGGCGAGCTTTTTCTAGGGCAGGATCTGCTGCCAGAGAACTGGGCCGCCAAGAAGAAGACAGTTCCGGGGAAGGGAGTTCCTGCACAAGCCCAATGCCGCTTGGATATTCGGTCTCTGCAAGATCTGAATCTACTGGATGGCCAGGAGCTCCACTTCAAAATCCAAGGTGGCATTGGGGGGGATCACCCCGCCTGCCCCGCGGCTGCCATAGGCCAACTCCGGCGGAATGCGCAAGTAGCGCTTGCCCCCCACCCGCATGGTGGCCAGCCCTTCCTCCCAGCCACGGATCACCTGCCCTACTCCGTAGGTGAAGACAAAAGGCTGATTGCGCTTGTAGGAGCTATCGAAGATGGTGCCATCCTGTAGCTTGCCCACGTAGTTGACCACCACCGTTTGCCCCGGCTGAGGCGAAGGCCCACTGCCTTGAGCAATATCGTAGTATTGCAATCCCGACTCGGTGGTGATGAAGTCCTTGGCTGGGGATTGCACGCTCACCACCGGATTGTCTTTGGCCCGCGATAGAGCTATGGCCGGCTGGCCGCCCCACACCCCAAGCCACAGCAAGCCCAGCACCAACAGCAGCACCCGTTTCATCGTTGGCGTCTCCCCACCGCCGACTTTTGGCTTTCCTTTAACAATCTTAGGGGATCCCGTCAGCCTTTCAGTTCGGCAAATTCGATAATCTGACCCTGGTGATCCCGCACCCAAAAGACGAAGGGCTTCTCGGAGCGAATGCTGTTGCGGATCCCTTGTTTGTTGATTCGCTTCAGAAGGGCCTTAAGGGACTCCCGCTCATAGCTGACATGGCGATAGCGAACGCCGCTGCTGCGGCCCGCTGCCGGTACAGTCCCGTAAGCAGAAGCAGATGAGGAGCTAGGCCTAGAGGCGTTGCCGTAGGAACCGGACCCCGCATAGGGATCTGTAGAGCCAGGGATCACGTGCAATTGAACATTGTCGGAGAGTTGGTACCAAAGTCCGGGGGTATCCAATTGGGTGGGCCCAGAGGTGGGACGGGCTTTGGCATCGAAGCGGGGACTGAGGCCAATATCCCCTGGAAAGTAAGCGGATCCTAGGCTGTAGCCGACCATGCTTTGCTCGTAGCCGTAGTAGTACTGCAGGGGCAGCTCCGCTTCCGGCAGTTTCAACACCTTCTCGTAAAACCCTCTGGCCTGCTCCAAGTCCGGCACGATGATGGTGTGGACGCGGGGAGCGCCGCTTAAGAATGTCCACATGGCCCCCCCATAGGCCGATAGCAGCAAAAACATCAGCCCCTTCGTGGAGAGCAAAACCTCCAGGGGGATTAGGGGCAGCATCAGTCCAGGTGGGATGACCATCGGCACTTGTCCCTTCGCGGGTGGCTCTATGTCCAGTATAGGATCCGGGGAGAATCCTGGCCTTGGCCCACGCTCGATGAAGCTTGCTCTGTTTGCCCCCAGCCCGCGCGCCCGCCGGTTGGCCAACTCTCTGATCCCGCTCTTGGGCAAGGAGGTGAGCTGCTGGAGCAAAGCTGACCCGCAGGGGCTGCCCTCCCCCTGGCAGGCTTACGGGGATCCCAAGGATCCCACAGCGCCAGGCTCCCTAGCAGAAGCCGTTGCCCAAGCCTGGCCCCAGGTGCAGGGCTGTCTCTTCATCTTGGCCGCAGGGTCGGTGGTGCGGCTCATTGCCCCCCTCTTGCAGGACAAGCAGCGGGATCCAGCGGTGGTGGTGGTGGACGAAGCCGGTCGCTGGGCTATTAGCCTGTGCGGGGGACATGTGGGGGGGGCCGATGCCCTGGCGCGGCAGGTGGCCGCTACCTTGGGAGCCCAGCCGGTTCTCACCTCTGCTTCCGAGGGGCTGGGGATCCCGCCTTTGGATTTGCTGGGGGATCCCTACGGCTGGCGGCGGGGCGCTGGAGATTGGAACGGGGTGGCAGCCGCCTTGACGCGGGGAGAGCCGGTGGCCGTTCACCAGACCTGCGGCACGCGGCTTTGGCGACAAGCTTGGCCGGCAGATCATCCCCTAGTGGCCTCCTCTCCTCCCCATCCCGTTGCCCAGATCTGGATTGGGGAATACCTCTCCCCTCCCACGGGGATCCCGACAGTGCACTGGCATCCGCGGGTGCTCTGGGTGGGGGTGGGCTGCGAGCGGGGCACTACCCGCGTTTGGCTAGAGGGATCCCTGCGCCGCCTGCTGCAGGCCCAGGGGCTGGCGTTCGAGGCCATTGCCGGCCTGGCCACCCTAGAGCTCAAGCAAGACGAGCCAGGTCTTCTGGAGCTGGCCCAAGCCTATGGCTGGCCCATTGAGTTTTTCTCGGCAGAGGCTTTGGCTGGGATCCCGGTTCCCCACCCTTCGGAGGCCGTTCGGCAGGCGGTGGGCACTCCCTCCGTAGCCGAGGCGGCTGCTCTTTTGGCGGCTCAGATCTGGGGAAGAGGTGACCGAGCTTTTGAGAGGCCCTCTTGCGTTGCGGAGGGGAAGGCAACTCTTCTCTGCCCCAAGCAGGTCTTCACGTCAGAAACCGAAGGGGCCTGCACCCTGGCCATTGCCCGCGCGGCGCAGGAGTATTCCCCTCGCAGCGGCCACCTCTGGCTCATCGGCACTGGTCCTGGGGATCTGGGTCAATTGACTTTGGCTGCCCGTATGGCTTTAACTCAGGCCGATGTGGTTGTTGGCTACCAGCTTTATCTGGATCTGGTGGATCCCCTTTTGCACCCCGGCCAAATCCGGGAGGCCTCTCCCATTACCCAAGAGCTGCAGCGAGCCGAACGGGCGATTGCTTGGGCGCAGCAGGGGCTGAAGGTGGCGGTGATTTCTTCGGGGGATGCCGGCATTTACGGCATGGCGGGCTTGGTGCTGGAGTGCTTGGTCCGCTCTGGCTGGGATGGGATCCGCCCTTCTCTGGAGGTGCTGCCGGGGATCTCTGCCTTCCAGGCGGCTGCTGCCCGGCTGGGGGCTCCGCTGATGCACGACTTCTGCGCCATTTCCCTCTCGGATCTGCTTACCCCCTGGCCAGTGATTGCAAAACGCCTGCAGGCGGCTGCAGCTGCCGATTTTGTGGTGGCCCTCTACAACCCCCGCTCGCGGCAGCGGCTGGATCCCTTCTTCAAGGCTCTACAGATCTTTCTGCAGGCCCGACCCGCCCATACCCCCGTGGCTTTGGCCCGCAACCTCTACCGCCCCGGCGAAACCCTCCACCTCACCACCCTAGGGGAGCTGGATCCAGAGCAGGTGGACATGCTCACCCTGGTCTTTATCGGCAACTCCCAGACCTTTCGCCATGGGGAGCGGCTGATTACCCCGCGGGGCTACCGCTTGGGCGAGCCCACCTGACTCCTGGGCTCCAGACTCAAAACACCCTCAGATGCCGGGGATCCAACTGCAGCCACCAGGGGGATCCCCAAGTCTCCACCTCGCGCCAGCGCTCCCGCCACACCTCAGCTTGCAGGTGATAGTCCTGGCGGTGGGCAGGAGGGCTGCCCAGCTTAAAGAAGAGGGTCAGCCGGTGGGGGGTCTCGCTCCACTTCACCAGCCAAGCGGGAAACGTGTTGGGCAGCTTCCCGTCGGGCCGGAAGGTGAGGTGGTGGGCGCGGATGGCGATGTATTCTCCCGCTGGGGATCCCTGTACCTGCAGCTCACAGCCCCAATCCAAGGCCAGCACCCGTTGAGGGCCCAGGAGCTTGGCCCGCGAGATGTTTTTGCAACCCGTCAGTTGCGCCACACTAAGGCAGGGGGGAGCCTCAAATAGCTGACGCTTGTCCCCCTGGGCAATGATTCGCCCCTGCTCCATTACAGCCAGATCCCCGCAGAGGCGGAAGGCTTCCTCGATGTTGTGGGTTACCAAAAGCGTGACTCCCTTGTAGCCCGCTAGGATTTCCCCCATCTCCTGCTCCAGTTGGCTGCGCAGGTGGGCATCCAAAGCAGAAAAAGGCTCATCCAGCAGCAAGATCTCCGGCTCAGAAGCCAAGGCTCGCGCCAGGGCCACCCGCTGCTGCTGTCCTCCGGAGAGCTCCGTGGGATAGCGGTTTTCCCAGCCCTTCAGCTTGACCAACCGCAGCTGGGCCTGGATCCGCTCTTGTTTTTCCGCTTCGCTCAAGCCCGCAGGGATCCCAAAAGCGATGTTCTGGGCGACGGTGAGGTGGGGAAACAGAGCGTAGTTCTGGAAGATCACCCCCACCCGCCGCTGAGCCGGAGGCAGCCGGATCCCCTGTTCGGCGTCAAACAACGCCCGCTCGTTGAGCAAAATGCGCCCACCATCCGGGGTTTCGATCCCGGCAATGCAGCGCAAAAGTAGGCTTTTGCCGGATCCAGAGGCCCCCAGCAAGCCCAGGGGTCGCCCGTCGCAGCTCAGTTGCGCCTGCAGCTCAAATTGGGGCAGCTTCTTGTCAATGTCTACCCAGAGGCGAGGGGCCGGAGTTGAGAAATCCGGATCCCTTCTGGCCAGAACCCGCAGGGGGCGAGGGGGAAGCTGCTGCAGAGGCTGTCGCTGAAACCAAAGGTTAACTGCCGTCATCACCCCCAAGGACAACCCCAAGACCAGGGCCGAGCTGATGGCCGCCCCCCGCATATCCCCCGCCTGAACGGCAAAGAAGATGGCCATGGACAGGGTTTGCGTGCGGCCTGGGATGTTGCCTGCCAGCATCAAGGTGGCGCCAAACTCCCCCAGAGCGCGAGCAAAACTGAGGGTAACCCCCGCTAGGATCCCCGGCAAGGCCAGTGGGATCAGCACCCGCGTAAAAATCTTGGCCCTACTTGCTCCCAGGGTGCGGGCTGCCGCCACCAGCGTCGGGTCGATCTGCTGGAAAGCTCCCAGGGCCGTGCGGTACATCAGGGGCAGGGCCACCACCGCTGCCGTGATCACCCCGGCATACCAGGTGAAGATGACCGACAAGTTCAGCGAGGCCAAAAGTTGTCCCAGAAGGGTTCGCCGGCCAAACAGCAGCAGCAACAGGAAGCCCACCATGGTGGGCGGCAACACCAGCGGCGCCAACAAGAGGGCCTCGATGAGAGAGCGCCAGCGACCTCGGTAGTGCAACATCCCGTAAGCCGCCAGCGTCCCCACCCCAAAGGTGATGCCCGTGGCCAAGCCGGCAATCCGTAGGGAGATCCAAAGCGGGGATAGGTCGTAGTCGCTCATTTGGAGTAACTCATCCGCGCCATTGCAGAGGGATCCCTCACAGGCGGATAAAGCCGTACTTCACAAACACCTCTGCCGCTTCCCCTGAGGTCAAAAACTCCAAGTAAGACCGTCCGGCGGGAGTATCGCGCACCAAGGCCACCGGGTAGATAATTGGCGTAATGGGATCCGCCGTAGCCACTACTCGCACCCGATTTGAAAGCTGAGCATCCGAGGTAAACAGGATCCCAGCGTCAGCATTGCCCTGTTCTACCGCCGTTAAGATTTCCCGCACCGTGCTGGCAAACACCATCTTGGGCCGCAGCGTCTCAAACACCCCTGCTTGGGTGAGAATTTCCTGGGCATAGCGTCCGGCGGGCATGGCCTGCAGATCCCCAATGGACAGAACCCGGATCTCTTCCGCCACCAAGTCGGCAAAATCCTGAACCTTGGTTCTGGCATTGGCAGGCACAATTAAAGCCATGCGATTGCTGAGAAGATCTCGCCGGGATCCCTCCACCAGCAGGTTTTGCTTGGCAAGGGCGTCCATAAAAGAGGCGGCTGCGAAAAATACCACGTCCAAAGGCGCCCCCTGCTCCACCTGTTGCTGGAGAGAGCCGGAATTGGCGAAGTTGTACTCAACCTTGATGTCGGGATAGCGGGCGGTGAACAACCGGTCGATTTCCGTTAAAGCCGGTTGCAAGCTCACCGCAGCCCCCACCAAAATGGGCTGAGATTGTGCCAAGCCGGGAGCCGACCCCCACCTCAAAGCCAGGGCGGCCAGGATCCCTAGGAATAACATTGCAGTTCTTCGTTTCATAGCCATTTTTCTTTGACCCGTGACAACTCTCAGAACAGGAAAATCCGCCAATGGTTCGGTGCTTTTGACTGTCGGAATTGGGTTGTAATTTGTATCTGTAGATACACACCTAGACTATCGGCAGCCATTCCTCCCCAGAGGCAACGATAAGCATCTGATAGTATTGAAACCAATGTTGAATGGCCATCTGCCGAGATCCCTTCTTGTTCAGTTTGGTCAACACCCCTGTTGCTTTAAGTGTTCAACAAAGGAGAAGTCATGCAAATCAGCACTCGCAACTTTTTTAAAGGAACTGTAAAAAGCTTCCAGGTGGGCATGGTCAATGCCGAAATTGTTCTGGAAGTTGCACCAGGCATAGAAATAACAGCCATTATTTCTAAGCACTCTGCCGAACGGTTGGGTATAGCAGTTGGAAAAGAAGCGTATGCTGCCATTAAAGCCTCAGATGTGGTCATCGCCGTGGATTAGTGGTGGATTAGCAAATTGAGTGACTGGCCTAGACTTGCTGTTGCCTGGGATCCAAATACAGGGCTTTGATAAGGCGCTGGCGATCGTTTAGGCTGATCTGAAGCCGCCCATTCTCTACATCCCGCACCCAGCTCTGGCTGCGCCCCAGCCTCTGGGCCAATTCCCGCTGGCTGATTCCCTTTTGCTGGCGTGCCGCCGAGATATCCGCTCCACGCAAAGCTTTGCTTGAGGGGAAGTCTTTTGGGTTTTCGGGAGGGCCAGGGAGATCCGAGTCTGTTGCAACAGGCGCAGACTTTGCCCTACGCTGCCGCCGAGATCCCGATTCTCGGGTTGGGGATCTGGCTTCTTGAACTACTCGACGATGCCAGTCGGAGGGCAGATGAAATCGTTGAATGCGAGCCTGCATCAAGAGTCCCCACTTGCCCCGTGGCCCGGCAGCCGTCAGCAGGCCGCCATTGTTGGCATCTTCAATCCAAAAGTTCAATGCCTCGTCCGCATCCTCGGGCACAGCTTCCAGGCGAGCCCACAGGGGTTGAATGGAAGAAGGATAGGTGAGGGGATCGAACTCCGGCTTGAGGCCGTAGTGGTTGAGAACCTCCAGATCGCTTTCAAAGGTGCGCACCAGCCGTTTGCGTTCTTGGAGATTGAGATAAGCTTCCTGCAGTCGCTCTTCCCCGTAGGCCACTCGCATCAGGGTGGGCACCGTCAGACGCTGTTGCCGCCCCATCCTCACTTTGAACAACAGCCACAGCAGCAGGCGCATGGCTCCTTCATGGTGTTGCCAATGGCTCATCACGGCCTGCAGCAGGGATAGGGGCAGGCTGCTGTACTGATAAAAGGCTTGCCCCTGGCGGCACCCTTGTCGATTGAGAAAGTACCGTGTCCATTCGCCGGGCTGAATCGCCCAAGTCAGGCCCACCAGATGGTTGCAGCCCTGCTCATCTTTTTGAAAGTGGCGATGCATCTTGAGCAGCCTCCACAGAGGGCCAGCCGGTACCGAAAACCCCTTCACCCGCCCCTGATCCGGCCAATCGATGGAGACTTGAATCCGACAGAGCTGCTCTATCCAGGTCATGAACAGGTGGAGACGGGTCATCTTGCTCAGATCTTTACGTTTATCCCAGCCCAAATAGGACTCCAATTGTGAGTCGGTGAAAACAAAGGATTCCTTCCAGGGGCTATCCAACCCGGCGGCATAGGCAGCAAAAATAAGATGCAAACAGGCAGTTCGCACATCGATCGGAGCACTTTGTGGGATCCCGTCCAAACATAGAGTTAGGGTCAGAGATCCCTGGTTGTGGCCAACAGATTTCTGATAGCAAACCTGGTTATCTCCCTGCTTTTGCAGATTGAGAGATTGAAATTGAGATAGGAAATTGCAAGCTTCCCAGACCACAATTGACGAAGCAAAAGCCTGGCTATGGCCGTTCAAAAATAGAGGTGGACTGCTGCGAATGCGGGCCGTGACCGTGCGGTTGCGCCCCTTCATGGCTTCATAAGGCTGCGGGGCAGAACCGGGACACAGGCTAACGCACTGAGGTTCTGGGAAGAAACCTTCGCAGTCATTGCACAACAGAGGATTAATCCAGTATTCCCCATCCTGGACAACGATAGCTTTTGTAGGACAGCTATCTACGCAAGCGTGGCAACCGATACAATCCCCTGAGATTTGATAAGCCATAGCCCTCAAACTCCATAACGTTTCCCTGTAGCTCTCCCTCGTTCACACCTGCTATCGCATCTGCAAAACCCTAAACCCGGCCATGGAGACCTTCCTCGCAAAGCCGTGGCAGCCCGGCGAGAGACCTTAGTTTAAGGTCTGTTTCCTAAGCTCAATTCGTGAACTGGATTGAACGATACCTCAAAAGATCCCCGGCAGGCCAGGGAGATTTGGTCTAGGGTGAACCTTCTGGAAAGCTTTGTTTTCTCTTAACTTCTAATGTTTGCAGTGAACTTTTGAGATGGCTTTGCAGGCTACTCCTCCCCCCTTGAGAGCCTTTTAGGGATCCGAACTGCAACAAGTGTCAGGCGAAACGCTCAATAACCAAGCCGACACAAGGTCGTCCGCCCACCCAATACGTCGATTCATCGGCAAGGTTGTGGCTTGGCTCCAGATGCCAACCCAAGGGATTGGGTTCTAGCTCCAGCGCCCGCACGATTTCCTCTGGGCTTAGTCCTGTGCAGAGTTGGATGTGTTGCAACTTGGGAAATGGCTTTTCCACAAGGCTAAGCTCTTCAGCAGCTTTAAGGATGGAGCCCAGGTGCAACAAACAGGTGTTCATGGCTTTGCTCCCAAATCAAGATAGGTTATGAAGAGATGTGCTTACCTTGAGTGTCTCTCATTGCAAGTTAAAAATTGGGTAAATAGACTACATTTTAGAAGGCTCTTGGCAAATTTAAGATTGTTTTCTTATTCGGTTCTTGGGTAGACATCAAGGCGCAACGGGGATCCATGTAAACCCAGATGGGTTTAGCTAAATGAGCAGGAAGGGAAAGTTGGCCACTGGGTAGGAGTAGGATCCACTCAGGGTGACGTTGGATAACCTGGAGATAGGTACCTGGAGTGAGACCCATTTGCTGCAATTGGGCGCAAGCAGCTTCGGATCCGCGCAGTTGGTAGATGCGACCTTCTTCTCCAACCTTCATGAGTTGGAGAGGAGATATGGTTATTGAGATCTTAGGGACGGTGGGCGGTGCCAACATATAGGGATCCCTAATTCTAGAAAAAAATAGAAAAAAGGCTGCTTAAGCCTATCGGCGAGCAACTGGAGAGCAGCCGTCTATCAAACCAAGTAAGCTTCCTGGTGAGTGCGAATCGTACAATTGGAGCGAGGTTTAGCCACGCAGAGCAGCACAAATCCTTTAGCTATTTGCTCCTCATCCAGAAAGGTTTGCTCCGATTGATCGACTTCTCCTTCTACCACTTTGGCCACGCAAGAGGAACAACTACCGGAGCGGCAGGAAGAGGGCAAGTCCACATCTTGATCCTCAGCCGCTTCTAGGATGGTTGAATCTTCATCTACTGAGATATAGGTATCAAGCTGTCGTTTTAGGTTAACCAAGTGAACTGTGTAGGTAGCCATGATGGAGTCTCCAGAGAGCTGACGAGGGGTAAACAAGAGATCTTAGGCAGGGATCCCAGGGCTGCATTCGCCCCGCTCTCCCGAAGAGCTGCAGCCGGCACAGCCGCCAACGGGATCCGGACAACCATAGTCTTGAAAGACTCGGAAGAGCTTCTCCTGCTGCGGGGTAGAAGTGAGAAAGGTTTGATACGCTTTTTCCAGCGCTTGCCGGGCTTGCTCCAGCCATTCTTCTTCGCTGCCCTGGAAGTGCTCCAGAGGAGCCAGATACTGAGCGAATTTGCGTAAGATATGCAGGCGATTCACGTTGACCACCCGCGGATCGTAGGGGAGCTCGAAAAAAGCGAAATAATCCTCGGCATTGACTAGGGCTTGGAAGTCTTTCCAACGGCGGTTGCGGTTCCAACTCATCGGCAGGTCTCCAGGGTTTTCAAGCGTTGTCTGAGGGTGTGCAGCCGGGCAAACAGGGCATAGGTGCGGGCTGCCAAGTCGGGGAGTCGCTCGAACCCGTCGGGTAGCCCCTCGGCCAGATCGTGCAGATCCATTTTCAGTTGGCCTGCTTTGCTGTTTAGGCGCTTGATCTCGCTGCGGAGCTGGTCGGCAGAGAGGTGTTCGAAGGGCTCGAAAGCCAGGTCGTTCACAACATTCTCAACGTCACTCTCATTCAACATGGGCAAGGCACTCCTAATTACTGAAGAAAAAGAAGAAAAAATGGCTGCCGGGACGGAGACAAGCGGCTACAGTCGGCCCACCTCAGGGTAGGTTCGGGCCAGTTGGATCCCTTTGTCGATAAGGGCAGTAGCTTTTTCAGTGAGCTGTTCGAGAGACTCGAAACCGAAGCGATGGGCATCCCGCAGGGTGTTGACCACCAACAACAACCGCCCTGAGAAGACCAGCACCCAACCAAAGCCTTCGCTGTTGAGATCCAGCACCACCTGAGCTAGGAGGCCCGTTTCCTTTTCAATCAGGGCGGCAATGGCGCGGTAGTAGATGAGAATGCGGCTCCGCACTGCCGGATCCACCTCCCCTTCCAGGGATATTTGGCGCTTCTGGGCTTTGGTGACGACAAAGGGCTTGAGCAGCAACTCATCCCTCCAGGTGCGGTAGGTGCCGTAGGGATCCGCCGCCCGCATCTGGCGAACGATCTCCTGCAGGATGGGGCTGGTCGAGGGGGAAAGAGGGGTAACCGTCATGGCTAAACCTCCGCAGGGGAAGTAGAGGGATTTGGGGCTTCGGCTTTGCGGGCGCGCTCGGCCAAGAGCACTTTGCGCAGCCAGGGGGGAGGATTGTGCAGGGTGGTTACCAGGCGCTGCAACAAGCTCTCGATGGATTCTTCTTCCGACTGCACTTTGATGGGGGTGATGCGGCGGTTGATCAGGCGGGCGGCGGCACTGCTGCCAATGGCAGCCACGTAGATGAGGGTGACATCGGCCAAAGCCTGCAGCTTGGGCACCAGCTTGTCCTCGTTGCCATCTGCCTCCAAGTTGCCCCCAAAGGTGAGGGTCTTACAAAATCGGTAGCCTTCGGGGGTGACTTCGTAGAGGTCGATCTGGTTGGCCCAGCCAAAGTGGGCATTGACGTGCTTGCCGTCGCGGGTTGTAAAGGCCACTTGCATAGGCGTTCTCCTTAGAACCGTGAACTTGAGGGTTTAGGGGAGCTAGGGGGATCTAGCTCGAAGCTCTGGATCCCTTAGAATCCATGCCCAGAAACCTGGGGTGGGCTGGGGTGACGGGCTTCCTCCTGCTCCATCAGCAGGTTGCCGACAGCAAACAGTTGGGATAGGGTGCCGCGATAGCCCACCTGACAGAGGTGGTTGGCCCCCAGCCGGTCGAAGATAGGGATCCCCATTCGATGCACTGGGATCCCCAGCCGCTTGCCCAGGCGCGCCACGTGGGAGTTGCCCACCAGCAGGTCAGCCCCGGGTGCTAGCTCCTCCAGATCCCCCAGATCTCCCACCCGCACTGCCTCAATGGGAAGGGTGGTCAAGTGGGGATCCGGTGTGGGACTGATGGCCGCCTGGATCTGACAGCCCATATCCAGCAGCCAGTCCACCCACCCCCAGAGCAGATCGGCTTCTAGGGCCAAGGCAATCCGCTGGTTGCCGAAGAAAAAGTGGCAATCCAGGAGGGCATCCTGGACTTGGCTGCGCTGGCGGCGGTAGCGAGAGGGCACCGGCTGCTGGCTGTGATCGGCCAAGGTTGCCAAAAAGGGATCCACAGCCTTGAGACCGGTCAGGTGGGGGAAAACCCGATAGGGGGTGCCAAAGCGCTGGGCCAGGATCTGAGCGGCAGGGCGCATGCTCTCGCCGACAGCTATGGTGAGGCCGGAACGCCCGAGCTGGCGCAATTGCTCAAGGGTGGTGCCGCCGTCTGGGGTCGCCCTAAAGCCGGTGCCCAAGTGTCCGTCCAGGGAACCCGCGGGATCCGGCACCAGGATCGGCTCTAGGCCAAAAGCCTCCGCCATTTCTTTGATCTCCTGGGCGTCGGCAGGGGTGAGGGCAGGCCCGCACAGCACCGTTACCTGGGCAGGGCGGACGGATCCCGACGGCGATTCCGGCAGGGTGCTGACCAAGCTGTTGACGGCGATGGCATAGCCGTCTTGCAGGGATCCTTTAAAGTCAGGCGTGGAGGCCAAGACGATGGGCAGATCCTGCAATTGCGGCTGGCGTCGGCGCAGCTCCCGCAGGATGCGCGGCATATCGTCCCCGCGGGTTTCCGTGAGGCCGGTGGTCAGAAGACCAATCAGCTCCGGCTGGGCCTTCTCCACCAAGGTGAGGATGGCAGCTTCGACATTCTCCTCCCCCCCCAAGATGGTGTCCACTTCGGACATGGCAGTGGTGGACATGGGAATGGCCTCGCGGAAATGACGTACCAGCAGCGCTTTGGCAAAGGCCGTACAGCCTTGGGAACCGTGGAAGAGGGGCAGACAGCCCTTGATCCCCAGAAAGGCCAGGGCCGCTCCCAGCGGAGCGCTGAGTTTGAGGGGGTTGACGCTGAGAGGCTTGCGTTCTTGGATGAGCTGGGCCATCATCCCACCTCCTCTTCGGCTGGAGTCTCCCAGGGGGCAGGCCGTCGCAACTGCTCCCAGATGGGGCTGTGGAGGGCGGCATCGATCTCCCGCGCCAAGTTCACCAGGCCGCGATAGCCGGCATAGGCATGGTGCCGCTCCTGGTTGATGTCCAGAAAGGGGATGCGGGCCTTGAGGGCGGTGTACTGGTTGCGTCCGCCGGCGATGAGCAAGTCCGCTTTCGTGCGCTCCACCACCTTGAGCAGCTCTTGAGGGCTGCCCTTGTCCAAGAGAATGCCATCCTGGCCGAGCAGCTCGCGGATGCGGGCTTTGTCTTCTTCGGTGCTTTTGCGGGTGCTGGTGGCCGTTACCTGCATCCCCAGATCTCGGGCAGCAGAGATGATCGACCAACTTTTCACGCCGCCGGTATAAAGGACAACTCGTTTGCCCGCCAGCCGCTGCCGGTAGGGGGCCAAAGCCGCCTCGGTGGCGCGAGTTTCCCGCTCGATGAGGGCCTCGGTACGCTCCTGCAGTTCGGGATCCTTCAGCCCTTGGGCAATGGCCCGTAGGCAGTGGTTCATCTCCTGCAGCCCGTAAAAGGAAGCCTCAATGTAGGGGATCCCGTAGCGCTCCTGCATCTTGCGGCCCACATTGAGCAGGGCTTTGGCGCAGATGAGGACGTTCAGCTTGGCCCGGTGGGCGGTACAGATCTCGCGGTAGCGGCCATCGCCGGTGATCTTGGCCAAGATGCGGATCCCCAGCTCGTCAAACAGAGGCAAGACATCCCACAGCTCGCCGGCAATGTTGTACTCGCCGATGAGGTTAATGTCGCGGGGAGTGGTGTACTCCGGGGAGGCGGTGCCGATAACATAGTCCAGCAGGGCTTCTCCGGCCAGACGGTTGCCTAGGTTTTTGCTGCCCACAAAGCCGGGCGCATTCACCGGAATGACCGGGATCCCAAGCTGGCGGCTGGCCCGCTGACACACGGCCTCCACATCGTCGCCAATGAGGGCAGTTACACAAGTGAGATAGACAAAAATGGCGGCAGGCTGGTATTTGGCCTGCAAGTCAAGGATGGCCTGGAACAGCTTCTCCTCCCCACCGAAGATGATCTCGTTCTCGCTCAGATCGGTGGTGAAGCCCACCCGATAAAGCTGGGGGCCAGAAGAGAGGCTGCCCCGCGTCCCCCAAGAGTTGCCGCTGCAGGCGATTGGCCCATGTACTAGATGGGCGGCATCGGCGATCGGCACCAGGGCAATCGAAGCCCCGTCAAAGGCACAGCCTCCCTGCGCTCCTCCTGGCTTGGCTTGCTCGGCACAGACTTTGTTTTTGCCTTTGCCGTCTTTCTTGTGGTTGTGCTCGCAGGCGGTCTCGTTGAGCAGCTCCGCCACTTTAGTCCGGCTGATCAAAGGCATGATGGGATCTCCTGAGAAGAGGGGGGCTGGGGTTGAGCCGCAGCTTCGGCCAGATAAGCCGCCGCCCGTAGCCGCAGGGCGATGATCTCCTCGTAGAGGGGGTTGATGCGACAGAGGGCCGGAATGTGGATGGTGCGGGATCCCAGTCGGATATCCCGCTCAAAGGGACAGGAAGCCGGGATCAAACGACAAATCCAACGGGCCTGCCGGGATCCCCGAATTTCAATGCTGTTGAGCCAGCGGCGCGGCCACTTCAGGGCGGATCTGAAAATTGAGTTCAAAACCAGGCCGAGCCATCCCAAAGGGTTGCCGACTCTGGGAAAGGGAAGAGAAGGGTAGGGATAAGTCATGGCTTAAACCTCCGAATGGGTAGAATTGGTAACAAGAGGAGGGGGAGCACACCATTCAAAAATCTGCTCCAGTTGCTCCAAAGAAATCAGCCCGTAATGCCAAAGAATCATGGGCAAAGGGCCCTGTTCACACCCATGCCGTTTCAGGGCGAAGGTGAGGGCGGATTCCGGGATCCCAAGCTCAACTTGCAAAAACTGCAGCAGCGGCGCCCGATCGGGGGTAAGCATGGCAGAGTCTCCCAAAACGAGGGGTGGGCGTAGATGGGCAAGCTAGGATGGGGACAAGCCCAAAACCAAGCTGTCGGCAGCCAGAAAGTGGGCCAGGTGAAAGGCCCGTTCTTCCGTCCGCAGCAAAATCTGCTCGTAGAGGTGACGGGTGGCGCGATCCCCAACACTTTCCGCCAGAGCCGCCTGGCGACGCAGCAGATCGATCAGGCTTTGCTCGGCCCGCAAATCCGCTTCCAGCATGGGCCGCACGGCCAATGCATCGTCCCCTTCCGGGCTGAAGCAGCACAGCTCCGCCAGCTTGGCAAAGCTGGAGGCCGGGATCCCACCCAGGCCGTTCAGGCGCTCCCCCACCTCATGGGCGTGGTTCTGAACTTCCTGTAGACTTTCGTTGAAAAATTGATGAATTGAGTAGAACTCTGCTCCTTCGACAACCAGATGGTGCTTCAGATACTGCAAATACAGCCCCTGAAGACTGGCCCAAACTAGGTTGAGGCCCTCGCAGATGGGAACCGTGATCTCCCGTCCCAGGTGAACGGGGTTGTCTCGGACTTGTTGGAAGGAGCGAGTCGAGGGGGATGGAGTGCTCATTGGCGCTACCAAAACGAGGTGAACAGGAGAAGCAAGGAGGCAAACGGCAGAGGTTCAGGGGTGGTCATCCCCTCCTGCAGATCTCTCAGGGGGATCCCAGGTTTGGAGAGACCAGCAGCGATCCAACCAATTCAGCCAGCCAGAGCGGTCAAGGGCGAAAAGGCGGAGCACACTGTGGACGAGGAGGGCTTCGGTGGGGGTGCGAATCATCACCCACAGTTGGCCGGTCGGGGTACAGCCACAGGTCAAATCCAGCTCCTGCAGACGGTAGAGAATCCGCCAGCGATCGCAACGGGGCACCTGCAGCACTTCAGCCGTTTTCGGTGGGGGAGAAACAAGGGGGGACATAAGCTCACCGGTTGGGAAGCAGGAGGGAGTCTCAGCAGAGGGCAGAACCGTTGGGTTTCTGTTCCCCCGCTTATATCCCCCGCTTATAGCAAGCGGCTGCAGGGGCTCAGGCTTGGCAGCGGGCGATCAGGATTGATTGAGTTATTGCCGATGTACTCAAACCCTGGAAGCTTGGCCCAGAGGGCAAAAAAAGTTTTTCTGAGGGCAGGGGGTTGAGTCTTTTGCCCGCAGGGATCCGGTATTTTTGGGGAAGGGTATGGGTATTTGAGCGAGTACATCCCCCCTGTCACAACAAGAAAGTCCGACGGCCTGCCGCCGCAATAGTCTTCACTTCCTTGGCGAGGACTTTGCCCCAGGGGGATCTTTCCTCAAACTCAAACGGCTATTTTCAATACACTTTTGGGCTGATACGATATTAAATCGTAGCAATTGATGCAAAACGCAGCCGAGGCTGCGGCGCTTGAGTGCATCTGAGCAGATTTTTAGTATTTCCTAAGCATTGCCCCAAGCCCTTGTCGAATCAGGGATTTCGGGGATCCTCCCCACAGCCGGATCCCCCGCCCCTTTGGGTCAAAATACGGCATCCCCGGCCTTGAAAAACCAGACCCTTGACCCCTAAAAAAAGTTGGATTTGGCCTGCCATCAGGCTTTGCAGGTCTTGAGTACAAAGCCAATAAACTCGATCAGTTCTACCGGGCTGAGTGCAACGGAGCGGGCAGAGGGCGGTTGATATAACCGCCAGTAACGTTCTATCCCCTGGTTGACCCCACTATGCCGCCCCTTTCAACTCCGCCCCGCCAGGGATCCCCTTCCCCATCGGCCTGCGCTTGCAGCAGCAGCCCCCGCCAGGCTCTCCCCCCTCATCTGCAGCAACGCATCGCCACCCATCCCTGCTACAGCGAAGCAGCTCACCATCACTACGCCCGCATGCACGTGGCGGTAGCCCCCGCCTGCAACATCCAGTGCAACTACTGCAACCGCAAGTTCGACTGTGCCAACGAGAGCCGGCCCGGTGTGGTCAGCGAGCTGCTTACCCCGGCGGAAGCCGCCCACAAAGTGCTGGTGATTGCCGGCAAGATCCCGCAACTGACGGTGGTGGGCATTGCTGGGCCTGGGGATCCCTTGGCCAACCCCAAGCAAACCTTCGAGACCTTTGCCCGCATTGCCGAGAAAGCTCCGGATCTCAAGCTTTGCCTTTCCACCAACGGCCTGATGTTGCCGGACTACATCGACGAGATCAAACGGCTGAACATCGACCACGTCACCCTGACCATCAACATGGTGGATCCAGAGATCGGAGCCAAGATCTACCCCTGGATCCGCTGGCGGCGCAAGCGCATTCGAGGGGTGGAGGCAGCCCGCATCCTGCACGAACGGCAGATGGAAAGCCTGGATCTGCTGCGGGAGGCAGACATCCTCTGCAAAGTCAACTCCGTTCTCATTCCCGGCATCAACGACACCCACCTCTTGGAAGTGAACCGGGTGATCCAGGAGAAAGGGGCTTTCTTGCACAACATCATGCCCCTGATCTCGGCGCCTGAACACGGCACCTACTTCGGCCTTATCGGCCAGCGGGGCCCCACCCCTCAGGAGTTGAAAGCCCTGCAAGATCGGTGCTCCGGCAACATGCGGATGATGCGCCACTGTCGCCAGTGTCGGGCGGACGCGGTGGGCCTTCTGGGGGAAGACCGCAGCCAAGAGTTCACCAAGGAGCGCTTTATGCAGATGACCCCCGAGTACGACCCCGAAAAACGCCGCCAGGTCCAGGCAAGCATTGCCCAACTGCAAGCTCAGCAGCAGGCAGCCCCGACCCACTGGACAGCCGACCTGCCTCCCGACAGCCCCTCCATCCTGGTGGCCGTGGCCAGCAAAGGCGGTGGCTTGGTCAATCGCCACTTCGGCCATGCGCGGGAGTTTTTGATCTACGAGGTCAACGCCCGTGGGGCGCAGTTTGTCGGCCACCGCAAGATCCCGCAGTACTGCCACGGGGGATCCGGCGAGGACAACAACCTAGAGCAAATTCTGGATCTCATCCGGGATTGCCGAGCTGTATTGGTCTCCAAGATTGGCGATTGCCCCATGAAGCGTATTCGCGAGGCCGGCATCGAAGTGGTGGAAGACTACGACCTCATTGAAACGGTGGCCCTCAAGTTTTACCGCACCTGGTTGGTCAACCAGGCCCTGGACAGCAAATCTTCCCGATCTTGAGACCTCATCTTTTGGAGACGCGGCTATGGCTACTGCAACTGCTCTCACCAAAGGCGGACTGCCCTGGATCCCACAGTTTATCGAAAGCCTGGATATCACCCGCTGCCTCGGCTGTAGCCGTTGCCTCAAGGTCTGTGGCCGGGGTGTGTTCGCCCTCAGAGCCCTCAACGAAGACGGCGAGTTTGTCGACAACGAAGAGGAAGAAGAAAGTGAGCGCAAAGTGATGACCATCCTCAATGCCGCCCTCTGCATCGGCTGTCAGGCTTGCGCTCGCATTTGCCCAAAGCAGTGCCATTCCCACGCTCCGCAAGCCGTTTAACGTTGCCCAACCCCTACCTTGTATCGATTCGGAGCCTGTATGAACCCCGTGATCTACCTGGACAACAACGCCACCACCGCCGTGGATCCCCTGGTTCTGGAGGCGATGCTGCCCTATTTGCAGACCTTCTACGGCAACCCCTCCTCGATGCACAGTTTTGGCGGCCAGGTGGGGCGTGCCCTTAACCAAGCCCGCGAACAGGTGGCAGCCCTTCTGGGAGCCGACCCGACGGAGATTGTCTTCACCAGTGGCGGCACCGAAGGCAACACCACGGCCATTTATGCAGCCTTGGCAGCCCAACCCCAGAAGCGCCACATCATCACCACGCAGGTAGAGCACGCCTCGGTGCTCAACGTCTGCAAGCACCTGGAAAAACAAGGCTACCGCGTCACCTACCTCTCGGTGGATGAGCAAGGCTGCCTGGACTTGCTGGAGTTGGAAGCAGCCCTGACCGGCGATACTGCCCTGGTGAGCTGCATGGCCGCCAACAACGAGACGGGCGTGCTCTTCCCCATCGAGGCGGTGGGATCCCTGGCTCGCAGCTATGGGGCTGTTGTCCATGTGGACGCAGTACAGGCGGTGGGCAAGATCCCTCTCGATCTGCAGCGCCTGCCGGTGGATCTGCTCACGCTTTCCGGGCACAAGCTGCATGCCCCCAAGGGGATCGGCGCTCTCTATGTGCGGCGGGGCTTGCGCTTCCGTCCGTTGCTGCTGGGAGGGCATCAGGAGCGAGGCCGCCGCGCCGGGACGGAAAATGTGCCGGGCATCATCGCCCTGGGCAAAGCGGCTGAGCTGGCCCAAGCCCACCTGGGAGATCCCCATGAGCGGCTGCTGCGGGATCGCTTGGAGCAGGGCTTGCTGCAGCGGATCCCGGATATCCAGGTTAACGGCCACCCCACCCGGCGGCTGCCCAACACCACCAACTTGGGCTTCAAGTTCGTGGAAGGGGAAGCGATCCTCTTCTGGCTGAACAAATACGGCATCTGCGCCTCCTCCGGCTCCGCCTGCACTTCCGGATCCCTGGAGCCCTCCCATGTGCTGCGGGCCATGGGCCTGCCCTACACCGTTTTGCACGGCTCAATCCGCTTCAGCCTCTCTCGCTTTACCCAGCCGGCAGAGGTGGAGCGGGTGCTGGAGGTTTTGCCGGGGATCATCGAGCATTTGCGGGCCATCTCCCCCTTCAGCCACGAGGCGGAAGACTGGCTGCAACAGCAGGAGCGGGAACTGGCTCGCCGCTGACCGCCCGGCTCAAACTCATCTTCGCTCGACCGTTAGCATCCTCAACTCAGGATCCAGCCATGTGGGACTACAGCGAAAAAGTTTTGGAACTCTTCTACCACCCCAAAAACCAAGGGGCGATGGATCCCAGCTCCGAGCCTGGTGTTCGGGTGGTGGTGGGAGAAGTGGGCAGCATCACCTGCGGCGATGCCCTGCGGCTCTACTTAAAGGTGGACGAGGCTAGCGAGCGGATTTTAGCTGCCAGCTTCCAAACCTTCGGCTGCACCAGCGCCATTGCCTCTTCCTCGGCCCTGACGGAGCTAATCACCGGCCTCACCCTGGATGAAGCCCTGCAGATCGACAACCGCCAAATCGCCGATTACCTGGGCGGCTTGCCCCCCGCCAAGATGCACTGCTCGGTGATGGGGCAAGAGGCTCTGGAGGCAGCCATCTACAGCTATCGCGGCCTTCCTCTGCCTGACCACACGGATGATGACAGCGCTTTGGTCTGCTCCTGCTTTGGCGTCAGCGAGCAAAAGATCCGCCGCTTGATCCGGGAAAACCACCTCACCTCCGCTGAGGAAGTAACAGCCTACAGCAAAGCGGGTGGTGGCTGTGGTTCCTGCCTGGCCCAGATTGAAGACCTGATTGCCGCCGTTCTGGCCGAGACCGACACGATCCCTTCAGAAGATTCAAGAAATTCAAAAGGGAACTCCCAAAACCAGACAGAGCCCTCTCCTGCTGCTCCCCCTCCTGTCTCGGCAACAGCGACACCCCCTCCCCTCACCACCTTGCAAAAGATCGCCCGCATTCAGGCCGTCCTGGAGGAGGAAGTTCGCCCGCTGCTGTTGGCCGATGGCGGCGATGTGGAGCTTTACGACCTGGAAGGGGATCAGGTGTGGGTGCGCCTCAAGGGATCCTGCACCACCTGCCCCAGCCAGCAAAACACCCTGCGGTTGCTCATCGAAACCCGCCTGCAAGAACAGGTGTGGCCCACCTTAACCGTGCATGCCCTCTAGTTCCCCATTCTCGATAAGCCTGAGAGCCCTATGAACTGCCCCACTCCTGCTTGCCATCGCTTTTCACATCCCCTGCTTCGCTCCGGGAGGGCTCCACCGCTCGACCGGTTGACTTCCGGATCCTGCAAGGGTTCGAGGCTGCTTTCCCCTGAGCTGAAACCCTTTCGAGTCAGGACTCCGTCCCGCTGAAACGACCAGTTGCACCCGTTTGCAAGAGATTTCTAACCCTTGAGTCTTAATTAGGAGACCTGAACCATGAGACAAATTGCATTCTACGGCAAAGGCGGTATCGGCAAATCCACCACCTGTCAGAATACCGTTGCCGGTATGGCCGAATTGGGGCAGCGGATCATGATCGTCGGCTGCGACCCAAAGGCCGATTCCACCCGCCTCATGTTGCACTGCAAAGCCCAGACCACCGTCCTTCACCTGGCGGCTGAGCGGGGATCCGTAGAAGACGTGGAGCTGGAAGAAGTGGTGCTCACCGGCTACCGAGGGGTGCGCTGCGTGGAATCCGGTGGCCCCGAGCCTGGTGTTGGCTGTGCCGGACGAGGCATCATCACCGCCATCAATTTCTTGGAAGAAAACGGTGCCTACGAGGATCTGGACTTTGTCTGCTACGACGTGCTGGGGGACGTGGTCTGCGGCGGTTTTGCCATGCCCATTCGGGAGGGCAAGGCCCAAGAGATCTACATTGTTTGCTCCGGCGAAATGATGGCCATGTATGCGGCCAACAACATCGCCCGCGGCGTGCTGAAATACGCCTACTCCGGCGGCGTGCGTTTGGGTGGCCTGATCTGCAACAGCCGCAAGGTGGATCGCGAGATCGAGCTGATCGAAGCTCTGGCCGAAAAGCTCAACACCAAAATGCTGCATTTCATCCCCCGCGACAATGTGGTTCAGCACGCAGAATTGCGCCGCATGACGGTGATCGAGTACTCCCCCGACTGCAACCAAGCTGACGAGTATCGGGCCTTGGCCAAAAAGATCATCAACAACACGGATCTGAGGATCCCCACCCCCATCTCTATGGATGAGCTGGAGCAGTTGTTGATAGAGTTCGGCGTTTTGGACGACGACCAGAAAATCGCCCACCTCATCGGCAAAACCGAAAAAGAGTTGGCCCCTGTCTGATCCCCGAAAAGACGGGCTGGGGGTAGCTGGTTTCCTCCCTCAGCCCCCCCTCGCACTGTGGCTTTTATCCATGACACCCAATAGCTGAGGTTCTCATGACTACTCTGAAAAGTACCCTCAAAGAGGAAACCCGGAAAATCGTAACGGAGGTTCTGGAAACCTACCCCGAAAAAGCTCAGAAAAAGAGAGCTAAGCACCTCAACGTCTATGACGAGGGCAAAGCAGATTGCGGAGTAAAATCTAACATTAAATCCATCCCCGGCGTCATGACCACCCGCGGCTGTGCTTACGCCGGTTCCAAAGGAGTGGTGTGGGGGCCGGTCAAAGACATGATCCACCTCAGCCATGGCCCCGTGGGCTGCGGCTACTACTCCTGGTCGGGAAGGCGCAATTACTACGTCGGCACAACCGGGGTAGATACCTTCGTTACCATGCAGTTCACCTCCGATTTTCAGGAGCGAGATGTGGTGTTCGGGGGGGACAAAAAACTGGCCAAACTCTTGGTGGAAGCCAGCGAACTCTTCCCCTTGGCCAAAGGCATTACCATCCAGTCCGAATGCCCCGTCGGCTTGATCGGGGATGACATCGAGGCAGTGGCCAAGAGAGTTTCCAAAGAAATTGGCAAGCCGGTGGTACCGGTGCGCTGCGAAGGCTTTCGGGGGGTTTCCCAGTCCCTGGGCCACCACATTGCTAACGATACAGTGCGGGACTGGGTTCTGCCCATTGCCGACAAGAAAGCCAAGGAGGGATCCCTCAATTTTGAGCCCGGCCCTTATGATGTGGCCCTGATTGGGGACTACAACATCGGCGGCGACGCCTGGTCTTCCCGGATTTTGCTGGAGGAGATGGGCCTGCGGGTAGTGACCCAGTTTTCCGGCGATGGCACCTGGAACGAGATGCTGCTTGCCCCTCGGGTGAAGCTGAATCTCATCCACTGCTACCGCTCCACGAACTACATCTGCCGCCACATGGAGGAAGCCTACGGGATCCCCTGGCTGGAGTTCAACTTCTTTGGCCCCACCCAAATTGCCAAATCCCTGCGGGCCATCGCCCAGCGGTTTGACGAGACCATCCAGGCCAAGGCAGAGCAGGTGATCGCCAAGTACAAGCCCCAGAGCGAGGCCATCATTGCCAAGTACCGTCCCCGCCTGGAGGGCAAGCGGGTGATGCTGATGGTGGGCGGACTGCGGCCCCGCCACGTCATTCCGGCCTTCCGGGAGCTGGGCATGGAGGTGATTGCCACCGGCTACGAATTCGGCCACGGCGACGACTACAAGCGCACCACCCAGTACATCGACGACGGCACCCTCATCTACGATGACGTGTCCGGCTACGAGTTTGAAGAATTTGCCAAGAGGTTGAAGCCAGATCTCATCGCCTCCGGCATCAAGGAGAAGTACGTCTTTCAAAAGATGGCTTTGCCCTTCCGCCAGATGCACTCTTGGGACTACTCCGGCCCCTACCACGGCTACGACGGCTTTGCCGTGTTCGCTCGCGATATGGATTTGGCTTTGAATAGCCCCACCTGGGATCTGGTCAAAGCCCCCTGGAAGTCTTAGCTTGCAGCCGGGATCCCAGACGCCAACGGCCCTTCCTTCCCCTGCCCCTCATTAGGAGACCGACCATGCCGCAAGATATCCAAGACATCAAAGATCATGCCCGCCTGTTTCAAGATCCGGAGTATCAGGCGCTTCTGCAGTGCAAGCAAACCTTTGAAGATCTCCCTTCCCCGGAAGAAGTGGCCCGGGTGGCCGAATGGACAAAATCTTGGGAATACCGGGAGAAAAACTTTCAGCGGGAAGCTTTGACGATAAACCCTGCCAAGGCTTGCCAGCCCTTAGGGGCCATCTTCGCCGCTGTCGGCTTTGAGGGAACTCTGCCCTTTGTCCATGGATCCCAGGGGTGCGTGGCCTATTTTCGCACCCATCTCACCCGCCACTTTAAGGAGCCCTTTTCGGCGGTCTCCACCTCGATGACGGAAGATGCGGCGGTGTTTGGCGGCCTCAAAAACCTAATCGAGGGACTGGAAAATGCCTACGCCCTCTACAAGCCCAAGATGATCGCCGTGTGCACCACCTGCATGGCGGAGGTGATCGGGGATGACCTGGGGGCCTTCATCACCACGGCCAGAAATGAGGGAGTGATTTCCCGCGACTTCCCGGTGCCCTATGCCCACACGCCAAGCTTTGTGGGATCCCACATCACCGGCTATGACAACATGCTCAAGAGCATTCTCAGCACCCTCACCGAGCCGGTGGGCCGCACAGGCAGCAATGGCCACATCAACGTCATCCCTGGCTTCGATACCTACGTGGGCAACTTGCGGGAGATCAAGCGCATCTTCGGCTTATTCGGGATCCCGCTGACCCTGCTGGCGGACAACTCCGACTATTTGGATTCGCCCAACGACGGCACTTTCCACATGTATCCCGGCGGAACCCCTCTGGAGGTGGCCGCCCAATGCTTGAACGCCGAGGCCACTTTTTCCTTCCAGCGCTACACCACGCCCAAGACCCTGGAGTTTCTAGCAGAGGCCTCGGGTCGGCCCACCCTGACGGCGCGGCCAGTGGGTATTCGGGGCACGGATGAGTTTTTGATGCAGCTATCTCAGCTAACCGGCAAGCCCATTCCCCCCGAGCTGGAGATCGAGCGGGGCCGGGCGGTGGATGCTTTCACGGACTCCCAAGCGTGGATCCACGGCAAGCGGGTAGCCCTGTATGGGGATCCGGATCTGGTGATGGGCTTGCTCAGCCTGTTGCTGGAGCTGGGAGCGGAGCCGATCCATGTGGTGGTGACCAACAGCAACGAGGAGTTCGAAGCCGAGGCGCGGGCACTGCTGGCCTCCAGTCCCTATGGGCAGGGGGCAACCGTCTGGGGGGGCAAGGATCTCTGGCATCTGCGCTCTCTGATGTTCACCGAGCCGGTGGATCTGCTGATCGGCAATTCCTACGGCAAATACCTGTGGCGGGATACGGGCACACCTTTGGTGCGCATCGGCTACCCCATCTTCGACCGCCACCATCTGCATCGCTATCCCACCTATGGCTATGTGGGGGCGCTCAACCTCCTTAACTGGCTGGTCAACACCCTTCTGGATGAGGCAGATCGGCGCAGCATCATCCCCGGCAAAACCGACATCTCCTTCGACTTAATTCGTTGATGGCCAGAGCAGCGGGATCCCAAAGGCCGGACTTTGTCGGACTTTGTCAAGGATCCCCTGCTCCAAAGACTCCACCCCGCTAAGAGGAACAGCCAAGCCTTACAGGAATCTGATGAATTCTGCGGCAACTTGGTTGAGCTTTCTACCCTGGACATGATTGCCCTGACGCAACCGGGGTCCCGCTAGCGGTGCGGAGCACCATCGACGGTTACCGATTGCCTAGGCGGGCCGTAGGTCTTGGAGGATGGATCCCATGAATTCCTCTATCACCATCAACGACACCACCCTACGCGATGGGGAGCAAGCGGCAGGGGTAGCCTTCCAAATCCCCGAGAAAATCTCCATTGCTGCCCTCTTGGATGCCATTGGCGTGCCCGAGATCGAGGTGGGGATCCCGGCCATGGGCGCCGTGGAAACGGAAGCCATTCGCGCCATGCTCAGCCTGGGGCTGCGGGCCCACCTGCTGGGGTGGAACCGGGCTGTGCCCAGCGATATCCTCGCCTCTATTCGTTGCGGCCTCAAGCGGATCCACATCTCCGTGCCGGTCTCGGATCGGCAAATCGCTGCCAAGTTCCAAGGGGATCGCCCTCGGCTGCTGCGACAGTTGCGCCAATGCGTGGAGATGGCCTTGGAGCAAGGGCTGTGGGTCTCGGTGGGGGCAGAAGATGCCAGCCGCACCCCCCTGGAGCAGGTGATCGAGTTGGCCCAAATGGCCCAAAGCTGGGGCTGTCGGCGCTTCCGCTACTGCGATACAGTAGGCGTTTTGGATCCCTTTAGCACCTACAAGCAGATTCGCCGTCTGGTGCGGGCCATCGATATCCCTGTGGAGATGCATACCCACGACGACCTGGGCATGGCCACTGCCAATGCCTTAGCCGGGATCCGCGCCGGCGCTCAGTCGGTGAACACCACCGTCAACGGCTTGGGGGAACGGGCCGGCAATGCCCCCTTGGAAGAGGTGGTGATGGCTTTGCGCTGCACCTTGGGGATCGATGTTGGGGTGGATACCCGCCGTTTGCGGGAGCTGTCTCAACAGGTGGCACGGGCCAGCGGTGCTCCCCTCCCCCCCTGGAAGGCCATCGTTGGCGACAACGCCTTTGCCCACGAGTCGGGCATTCACGCTGCAGGGGTGCTACGGGATCCCCAGACCTATGAGCCTTTCCCACCAGAGGCGGTAGGCAGCCAGCGGCGGCTGGTGTTGGGCAAACACTCCGGCCGGCATTTGCTGCTCCAGATCCTCAAGGAACAGGGGATCCCTGTCGAGCAGATCCCACCTGGCCAACTGGAAAAGCTCCTGGAACAGGTGCGGCAGCACGTCACCCACTGCAAGCATCCGATCCCACCGGCGGAACTGGCCCGTTATTGCCGCGCAACGCTGACGCAATGGGCGCAACACACTCCAGAACCCATCCCAGAGGAGAGCCATCCCGATGTTGTCTAACCGCTTGTCCGGAAAGGAAACTTCCAAATCTCAGGCCATTTTGGCAGCCGTGTCTCGACGGGCGCGCCAAGTAGGCCGCAGCCTAACCCGCCAAGAGCTTTGTCAGGTGCTGGCAGAAATCACAGGAGGTACCCCATGAGCGACGAACTGGAGCTGGATCGCCCTCCCCAATTTGAGCTGGGCGACAAAGTCCGCATCCGTAAGGTCATCCGCAACGATGGCACCTTCTTCGGCCAGCCGGTGGGGAAAATCTTGGCCGTTCCGGGCGACGAAGGTTACGTGATTTCCATTGGCACCTTTCTACAACGGTTTTACGTCTATGCCGTCCACTGCTTGGCCAAAGGCTTGGTGGTGGGGTGCCGTGCCCAAGAGCTGGAACTTGTGGAGAAAGGGCTATGAAAGTCATCCTGCACGAAAGTGCCTACGGGCATTTGATGGTCTACGTTCCCAAAAAAGATCTGGAAGAATCGGTTGTGGCCACCCGTTCAGAGGCCGGGGAAACCATTTTCACCTTGAGCAACGGTTGGGAATTGTCCATCCCGGAGCTGCCGGAGCCTTTGTCTCTGCCCAAGACGGTAGAGGCCAAACGCCTCTAGCCAACGGTTGGCTGAACAATTCAAGCAATTCTATTCCTATCGGCTCATCCCCGAAAGGGCTGAGAGAATGGGTTGAACTCAGCTCCAACAAGCTCTAGATACCCATGAAAAGGGTTGGATTCCCCGTTACTTTGTATGGACAACCGGCCCATATGGGGAGATGGCTTTTCATCCTCCAGGGGCTCCTGGTTCTTCTTTGCTTGGGAACCGTCTATTCCTGGAGCATTTTCCGCAAGCCCCTGGAAACAGAGCTGGGGATTGGGGCCAGTGAGAGCCTGCTGCCCTACACGGTTGCCCTCGTGTTCTACGCTACCCTCATGCCCATCACAGGGTTTGTCATCCCCCGCTGGGGATCCCGCCGAGTACTGGCTCTGGGGGGCAGCTTGGTGGGTTTGGGCTATGGGCTGGCTAGCTTTGCCCCTTCTATTGGGTGGATCACCCTCTGCTATGGGGTGATTGCCGGTAGCGGAGTAGGGGTTGCCTATGGGGTGCCGATGGCCGTGGCAGCCCGTTGGTTTCCCGATTGCAAGGGATTGGCCGTGGGATCCACCATTGTCGGCTTTGGCCTATCCCCCCTGCTCACTGCTCCCCTGGCCAACTGCTTGATCGAGGCACTGGGGGCTCGGCCTACGCTGCTGATTTTGGGGATCCTCTTTGCAGCGGTGATCTTGGGGATCGCAACCCAACTGAGATTTCCTCCCCCCGATTGGATCCCTTCCTCACCTTTTCCAAGAAAATCCACGAATGGCCCAGATCGCTCTCCGTTGACTTCTCGGCGCTCTCTCCCTCTGCTGAGAAACCCCTCCTTCTATGGCCTGTGGATCTGCTACGCCATCGGCACTCTGATCGGTTTAAGCGCCATTGGGATTTCTGGTCCTGTGGGGGAAGAGCTGATCGGCCTGGATCCCCCTGCGGCTGCCAACAGCGTGGCTCTCTTCGCCATTTTCAACGGGCTCAGCCGTCCTCTGTTTGGCTGGTTGGCCGATCGATTACATCCCCATCAGGTCACTACGGGCTCCTATGGGCTGATCCTGCTGGCCTGTGGGCTAATGCTCCTGCCTCCTCAGGGATCCCTTCTGGCCTACTGGGTAACTTTTTCCTTGCTTTGGTTTTGCCTGGGGGGGTGGCTGGCCATGGCTCCCGCCCTGACCCTGCGCTTGTTTGATCCCGAACGCTACGCCCAGAACTACGGCATTGTGTTTACCGCCTATGGAGTTGGGGCCTTGGTGGGAACGATGATCGCGGGGCAAATTCGCGATAGGCTGGGCAGCTATAGCTATACCTTTTATGGGATGGCCGCCTTGGCGGTGGTGGGGATCTGGGTGGCCAACGCTTTTTTGAAGGAGAAGCGGAAGTTAACGCGGCAGGGATCCCATAAGTAGAGGCAGCAATCTGGCGCTAGGCACTGCTAGCGCGAGCGGCGATTTCATACTCCCCACTGCAAGGCTGAGTGAACCAACTTAAAGACTTGCCCCCCCACGGCGAGCAGTTTGGTAGAGTAGTACGGCTATTGCCGACAGATTGGGATCGTGGCGGAATGGTAGACGCTACGGACTTAAAATCCGTTGTTCCTCAAGAACGTGAGGGTTCGAGTCCCTCCGATCCCATTATCCCCTGATCCCTGTCTGTTCCAGCACATTCAGCAAGTCCGGGATCCGAACCCAGGCATCTTCTCGATCCAAATCGGGGCTGGAAAGAAGAGCCACCAAAGCCGGATCGCAAACAGGCGCCACCAAGGGGAAATACCTTAACCCTGCCACCTGAGCAATACTCCAAAAATAGGGAAGCACTGCATTGCTGGGCAAGATCTCGATGACGGTGGTGCCGGGTGGACAAAAGGCGAGGTTGGTCAGGCCCGCCCCGTGGATCCCGATCACTGCCTCTGCCCCTTGCATTAGGGCTATTTGCTCGGGAAGAGAGAGGGTTTCCATCTGCACCGGTACAAATCCCCAGGGGCGCAAGCAGGCCAGCACCTCCGCTTCGTTGATCACCCGCCGCCAGCGGGCAGAGCGACGGCTGATGTAAATCCGCCGCGGTTGTAAGGGGTCAATGGATAAACTCGGCTGGGCCAGTTGCCGCAGCACCTCCAATCCCCTAGGCGTCAAACACCCCACCGGAGCGCCTGCTGAGGGCACGATCAGGTTCTGGGCTTGCAGATGGGATCCCCCCAACTGCTCAAAGCTGAGGATGCGCTCGGCTGGGATCCCCAAAGCAGCCAAGCTCTGCACCTGAAAGGGCTTTCTTTGATACCCGTGGATCAAGATGGGGATGTCCTTTTCCAGGGCGCCCGACCGCTGCAGGATATCGAGGGCCGGCAGAATATCCACCATCCAGTGAAAGTAATTAACTGCCCCCAAGGGCAAAAGGGCAACGGGGCCATCCAGTGGGATCGGTGGGGGGAGATGGGGCAAGCCCAGCAGGGGGTGGTGTCGCAGGTGATCTGGCCTGTAGTCCCAGTCGAGGAACTCCGGCGGCGGCAAGCTCAGGGATAGATCGGCGAGCAATTCTCCCCGGCGGGTGAGCACCCCGCTGGCAAAGCTGGCGTAGAGGTGGCGGGGATAGTGGCCCACGTGGACGGATCCTCGGGGGATCTGGGCGACAAAGGTCTCTGCCAAGGGGATGCGCTGCGGGCGCAGCTTTTGCAAAATGGCGGGATCAGCCGCAGGGGGCGCTTTTAGACAGAGAACCCCCCCTGGATCCAGCAGTTGGTAGTCCCCTTCGCCCGTGGCCTGATGCCACTGTCGGGTGGTGAGGTAGCCTTGGGTTGGCACTGGCCAGAAGTCAGTTGTAGGGGGAGTGCTCTGGGAAAAGGAGTCTGCTGGAGGGGCAACGCCTTCTGGAGCCCAACGCTGCCGCCAAGCCGAGTACAGCAGGCAATCGGGGCCCTCCCCTCTGCATGCCTGCTCCAGTCCAGACCGCAGAGGGCTTTCTCCGCCGCTGCCCTCGCACCACGCCTGCACCCAATTCCGTTCCGCTGCCACCGCTCGGCAAACCTTCTCCCAAGCCGCCTCAGGGTGAGCCAACCGCACTTCCGCTTCCGCCCAGTAGCTGTAGAGCTGCGCTGTCCCGGTGCCCCGCGCCTCAGCCGCCTGGAAACACCCCACAGCCTGAACTGGATCCTGCAGATCCAGCCACGCCAGGCCCATCTGTACCCAGGGATCCCCCCACTCAGGGCGCAGCCGCGCAGCCTCCTGCAGAGGGGAAATCGCCTCTCGCAAACGGCCCAGCTTCATCAGGGCCAAGCCCCAGCGCCAAAAACTCTCTGCCGCCGTCGGATCCTGCTGGCAAGCCCGCTCAAACCACTCCGCTGCCGCAGCCCACAGCCGGCTCCGCTCTTGGGTCAGGCCAATGCGGTGAGCAGCCAAAGCCTGGCCAGAAGACAGCTCCAGCTGTCCATCCCCCAACTCCAGAAGCTGCCGATACAGAGCTGCTGCCTGCGGCCAATGGCCCTTCTCCCACAGGCTTTCCGCCAAAGCCTGCAAGCTCCTCAGCAGGTGGTAGACGGCCTCGGATTCGGCCACCCCCCCCGCTTGCAGCATTGCCAAGCCCTCTTGCCACACCAGCTGCGCCTCCAGTTCCCGACCCAGCAGGAGATAGGCGGCTCCCAGCTCCCAATACAGCTCTGGAGAGGGGGATCCCTGCTCGAGCTGTTGCTGTAAAACCTGGGTAACGCGTTCGTAATGTCCCTGCTCCCAATCCTCAAGGAGAAAAGCGGAAGACAACAGATGGGAGGGTAGAGCTGGGTTGAGAGCCATGTCTTTGTGGATGAGAAACAGTGTTACAAACTGCAACAACCTCCCCACTCTGGGCCCGTGCCCCTAGTATTCTAGGCTTGGCTTCCCCCTCAGGGATCGGGCATCGATCCTTCTCAGCTTAGAGAGGGATGCTCCTCCAGTCGTGGGTCAGCCTCTTCACCCCCTTCGATGGCACTGTCCTCGGCCTTTGTCGGCAGTTTTTTCGATCAAAACGGAGTTTAAAAGATCGATGGGTATCAACGTATCCGCTGGCGCAGTCGTTTCCAACCCCCGTCTCTACCAAACCGTGCCTGTATCGACCATCTCCCAGGCGGAACAGCAGGATCGCTATCTGGGACGCACCGAGCTGGATCGCCTCGAGGACTTTTTCTCCAGCGGCCTGAAACGGCTAGAGATTGCCGAGGTCATTGCGGCCAATTCGGAAATCATCGTCAGCCGGGCAGCCAACCGCATCTTCACAGGGGGCTCGCCCATGGCCTATCTGGAGCGGCCAGAAGCGACCCAAGACGAGAAAGAAGCCTTCAAGCTGGGTACTGCCTTCTACGTGGAATCCACCGGCGGATTCATTGAGGCCATCCGCAACATCTTTAGCGCCAGCGGTGTGGAGATTCCCCCCAATTTCCGCCCCATCAACATCTCCCGCTACGGAGCTGCCAACATGCGCAAATCGCTACGGGATCTGAGCTGGTTTTTGCGCTACGTTACCTACGCCCTGGTGGCCGGGGATCCCAGTATCATCGCCGTCAACACGCGCGGCCTGCGGGAGATCATCGAAAATGCCTGCTCCGCCGAGGCCACCATTGTCGCCATTCAAGAGATGAAGCGGGCAGCGGCTGGCTACTTCCGCAAAGATGCCGAAGCAGTTGCCATCATCAACCAATACTTCGATGTTTTGCTGAGCGAGTTCATCGCTCCCGCCCCTTCCGACAAGCTGCGGCAGCGCAATGCCAGCACCGCCGACGGGATCCCTCTGCAAGGGCTGCAGCTACCCCAGATCTACAACTTGGCTGCCGAAAAAGTTCCCGTTTTTGCCATGAAGCCGGGGCTGTCCAACGCCGAGAAAGAAGAAGTCATCAAGGCCGCCTACCGGCAGGTGTTTGAGCGGGATATCCGCCGCGCCTACGGCCTCAAGCTTTCCGACCTGGAGTCGAAGGTGAAAAACGGCGAGATCTCCATGAAGGAGTTCATTCGCCGCCTGGGCAAATCGGAGCTGTATCGCAAGCAGTTCTACGAGCCTTACATCAACAGCCGCGTCGTGGAGCTGGCCTTCCGCCACTTCCTGGGGCGGGCTCCCGAAACCCGCGAGGAAGTGCAGACCTACTTCTCCATCATCTCCAGCAAGGGTCTGGCTGGCCTGGTGGACGCGCTGGTGGATAGCCGCGAGTACGGAGACTACTTCGGCGAAGAGACGGTACCCTACCTGCGCAAGCTGGGGGTAGAAGCGCAAACCAGCGCCAACTGGGGGGCCAAATTCGACCTCTACAACTACGCTGCCCCCCGCCGCAAGGTGCCCCAGTTCATTACCCTCTTTGCCCGCTACAACCGGCCCCTGCCGGATCAGCATGCCTATGGCTCCGGCAATGACCCGCTGGAGATCCAATTTGGGGCCATCTTCCCCAAGGAAACCCGTTCCCTCAGCGCCCGCCCTGCTCCCTTCAACAAAGATGTCAAGCGCATCCTCATCCGGCGCGGCTTTGCCCTGACCAACGAGCGCACCAATCCCAGAGCAGCAGGGGATCCCGGCAGCCTTGGCCCCAAAGTCTTCAAGCTCACCCAAACTCCCGGCGATCGCAGCCGGCGGCTAGGGGTGCGGGCGGGGATTGTTGGCAGCGAAGTCTCGACGCAAGCGGTGATCCGCGCCTGCTACCAGCAGGTGTACGGTTACATGCCCTACGAAGGCCAACGGCTAACCCGTTGGGAGATCAAGCTGGAGTCGGGGGAAATTCCCGTCAAAGAGTTTATTCGCCAACTGGCCAAGTCGGATCTCTTCCGCAACAAGTACTGGTCCAGCTTGTATGTCTGCAAAGCCATCGAGTTCATCCACCGCAAGCTACTGGGCCGACCCACCTACGGACGGCAAGAGATGAACCGCCTGTTTGACATTGCCTCCAAGCAGGGGTTCTACGCGGTGGTGGATGCCATCTTGGACGGCGAGGAGTACCAGCAGGTCTTCGGGGAAGATATCGTGCCCTACGAGCGCTACCTCACCCCCGGCGGCCTGGCGCTGCGGCGGATGCGCCCCGGCTCCACCGACATGGCAGTGACCAAGCCCATTCGCACCGACGACGACATCCCTCTCTTTGTCAAGTTGGGTCAGCCTCGGGATATGCCTTCCGGCGAGCTGGAAATCCAGCGGCGGGCCCAGCAGGGGGTGCCCAAGGTACGCCAAGAGATCCCTGTCTTCAAGCTCACCAGCCTGGCCAACAAAGCGGAAGTCAACAACCTCATCCGCGCCGCCTACCGGCAGGTCTTCGAGCGGGATATGGACATCTACAACATCAGTGCCGAGCTCAGCTCCGCCGAGTCCAAGCTGCGCAACGGCGAGATCACCGTCAAGGAGTTCATCGAGGCCCTGGGGTGTTCCGAGCTGTACCGCTCCGAGTTCTATGCCCCCTATCCCAACACCAAGGTGATCGAGCTGGGCACCAAGCACTTCCTGGGCCGTGCTCCTCTCAACCAGCAGGAGATCCGCAAGTACAACCAGATCTTGGCCACCCAGGGGGTGAAAGCCTTTGTGCGCGCTTTGCTGAACACCCAGGAGTATCGGGATCTCTTCGGCGAGGACACGGTGCCCTATCGCCGCTTCCCCACCTTGCCGGCGGCCAACTTCCCCAACACGCAGGAGCTGTACGGTCGCCTTACCAAGCAAAACCGCGAGCTGGTGGTGCCCAGCTTCAGCCCTGTGGGCAATGACCGCAGCTAGATATGGAGCTCTCAACCCCTTCTCTCCTTTTGTGGGAGAAGGGAAAGACGAATTAGCTCCACAAAGGCAGAGGAGACTGGGCTTCATAGCCCAGATGCCGTAGCGCAGCAGGGGTAACCACTCGACCCCGGGGCGTGCGCTGCAGGTAGCCGATCTGCAGCAGATAAGGCTCATACACTTCTTCAATGGTTTGGGGATCCTCACCCGTCACCGCGGCCATCGTCTCCAAGCCCACTGGCCCTCCACCGAACTGCTCCACCAGCACCGTCAGCAGCTTGCGATCGATCCAATCCAAACCCATGGGATCCACCTGGAACAGCTCCAGAGCGGCTGCTGCCACTTCTTGGCTAATGTGGCCATCCCCTCGCACCTGGGCGTAATCTCGCACCCGCTTGAACAGGCGGTTGGCAATGCGGGGCGTGCCCCGAGAACGGCGGGCGATCTCTGCAGCCCCTTCTGGATCGGTGGAGACATTTAAGAGGCGAGCCGTGCGCAGCACGATCTGCACCAGCTCGTGAGGCTCGTAAAAGCGCAGCCGTTGCACGTGGCCAAAGCGATCCCGCAGCGGAGAAGTGAGGGCGCCAATGCGGGTTGTGGCCCCGATGAGGGTAAAGCGTTCCAAGGGCAGAGAGGTGATGCGAGCAGAGCGACCTTTGCCAATGGTGATATCAAGACGAAAATCCTCCATCGCCGGATAGAGCAATTCTTCTGTAACCTTGGGCAGGCGGTGGATCTCGTCAATAAACAACACATCCCCCCGCTTCAAGCGCACCAAATACCCGGCAATGTCGCGGGGGCTCTCCAAAGCCGGCGCGGTGGTCATGTAGAACTGGGATCCCATTTCTGCCGCCAGCACTGCTGCCACCGTGGTTTTGCCTAGACCAGGCGGGCCGTAGAACAGCAGGTGATCCAAGGGCTCTTGGCGAGCGCGGGCCGCTGCAATGGCAATGGAGAGCACTTCTTTAAGTTCCGTCTGGCCAATATATTCCGCTAGGGTGCGCGGGCGCAGGGATTCTTCCTGGGCTTCGCCAGGGTGGGCTTGCGGCTGCAACAGGGCAGAGGGATCCGCTCCCCTTTCCCCAGCAAAGCTCAACTCTCTGCCTTCTTTTCTCCAGGCTGAAGACTTTTGCTGCCGCCGCTTGGGGCCCTCAGCGTTCTGGCCTGTATCCCGAGAAGAAATGATTGCCATATCCCTAAGTCACAGAGGCAATGGCCCCAATTTAACTCTAGAAAAGCTCTGGGAAAGATCACCCCAGCAAAGAGAACAAAAAAATCCCCCAGACCAAGCCGGGGGATCCACCAATGCTGTTGAAGCGTCAGGTCAGGCCATCAGCCACGCACCGCAGGCGCTACCTCCACCGCCGCCAAATCCAGCGGGAAGTTGTGCGCATTCCGCTCGTGCATCACTTCCATCCCCAGGTTGGCACGGTTCAACACATCAGCCCACGTCCCAACCACTCGACCGTTGCTGTCCACAATCGACTGGTTGAAGTTGAACCCGTTCAGGTTGAACGCCATGATGCTGATCCCCAGCGCCGTAAACCAAATCCCAATCACCGGCCAAGCCGCCAGGAAAAAGTGCAGGCTCCGGCTGTTGTTGAACGACGCATACTGGAAAATCAACCGGCCAAAATACCCGTGCGCCGCCACAATGTTGTAGGTCTCTTCCTCTTGCCCAAACTTGTACCCCAGGTTCTGAGACTCCTCTTCCGAGGTCTCCCGAATCAGGCTCGAGGTCACCAACGACCCGTGCATGGCACTAAACAGCGCACCCCCAAACACGCCAGCCACGCCCAGCTGGTGGAACGGGTGCATCAGGATGTTGTGCTCTGCCTGGAACACCAGCATGAAGTTGAAGGTCCCCGAAATCCCCAGGGGCATCCCATCCGAGAACGACCCCTGCCCAATCGGGTAAATCAAAAACACTGCTGTGGCCGCTGCCACGGGCGCCGAGTAAGCCACCGCAATCCAGGGCCGCATCCCCAAACGGTAGCTCAGCTCCCATTCGCGTCCCATGTAGCAGAACACCCCAATCAAAAAGTGCAGCACAATCAGCTGGTACGGACCGCCGTTGTACAGCCACTCGTCCAGTGAGGCGGCTTCCCAAATCGGGTAAAAGTGCAGGCCAATGGCTGCCGAAGAGGGCACTACAGCCCCAGAAATGATGTTGTTCCCGTACAGCAAGGAACCAGAAACGGGCTCGCGGATGCCGTCAATGTCCACCGGCGGAGCCCCAATGAAGGCGATGATAAAGCAGGTGGTGGCAGTCAGGAGGGTGGGAATCATCAGCACCCCAAACCAGCCAATGTAAAGGCGGTTATCGGTGGAGGTGACCCACTCGCAGAACTGCTCCCACACGTTGCTGGTTGAGCGACGTTGGATAACAGTAGTCATGAGGACAAACTTCCCTAAGGAAGTGCGAAGATTGACAACCTAAACTTAAAACATCCGTTAAGTTTCGTCAACCACCTTTTTTGATCCTGAGAGAGGCCATGTCGCTTGTCCGCTGGATTTTAGGGATCCACACCACCACGCCCGTTTTGGGCCTGGCCCTGCTGCCGTTGGAGCCAGGGTTGGGAGAAACCCGCAGTCAGAGCTGGTGGCTGGATCGGGAGATGGCAGCGCAGTTGCACCCCTGCTTGAAAGTCTTCTTGGCCGGTCAAGCTTGGTCGCAGATAGCTGGGATCGCTGTAGCTTTGGGGCCGGGCAGCTTTACGGGCAGCCGTTTGGGGGTGAGCGTGGCCCGTCTGCTGGGCCAGCAACTGGGCATTCCCGTGTTTGGCTACTCGGCTTTGGCCGTCCTCGCCCGCCAGGTGTGGCAGGAGCAGGGATCCCCGCCCCAGCCCTTGACGGTGGCGGTGCAGATGGACGCCAAACGAGGAGAGCGGTATGGCGGCGTGTATCGGGTGACAGAAGAGGGTGTCGCTGCAGAAGTGGCCGATCGGCTCTGGGAGGAAGAGGCTTGGCAGGCAACTCTCCGACAGTGGCCGCAAGCTCTATCCGTGAATGCCGCCGATTTTGTGGATTCTGCACCTGTGGTGGCGTTGGCAGAATTGGCCCGCGCCGATTTTCGGGCCGGATTGCGCCCTCAGTGGCAGGAGGTGTTGCCCCTCTACGGTCGCCAGCCCCCGATTGATCTCAGAGGGCTGAATCGGACTCCGCCTCCCCAGCGCGAACGGAGTGCCCCATCGTCACGGTAATATTGGGAAGTCTAAGCAACGGATCCCTCTGCTGACATGATCTCAAGCAACGATTTGCGCCCTGGCGTCTCTGTAGAAATTGACGGAGCTCCCTACAAGGTGATCGAGTTCCTGCATGTGAAACCCGGCAAGGGGGCAGCCTTTGTGCGCACTAAGCTCAAAAACATGCAGACTGGCAACGTTGTGGAGAAAACCTTCCGCGCCGGTGAAACCCTGCCCGCAGCCACCATCGAAAAAGTCGAGATGCAGTATCTCTACGCGGAAGGGAACAACTTGGTGTTTATGGACATGGAGACCTATGAGCAGGCTCCAATTACCGCCGCCCAAATTGGCTCCGCCGTGAAATATCTGAAAGAAAACATGCAAGTGTCAATCTTGCGCTGGAATGGGCAGGTGATCGATGTGGAGCTGCCCAACACCGTTGTTCTGGAAGTGGTGGAAACAGATCCAGGGGTGAAAGGAGATACCGCCACTGGGGGAACCAAGCCGGCCAAGCTGGAGACCGGTGCTGAGATCCAGGTGCCTTTGTTCATCAAGGTTGGAGAACGGATTCGGGTCGATACCCGCACCGACACCTATCTGGGCCGGGAGTGAGTTCTCCCTCTCCTTTTCGGTTATGGATTTCTGTTGTGGACAGGTGATGCATCAGGAGTGAACCTTCCCTTGGATGTTGTCAATTGGCAGGAAATTCGTCTTCTCCTGGCCGCTCTGCAAGAGAGCGATGTTACCGAGCTAACTCTGGAGTTCAAAGATTTTCGCCTCACCTTGCGCAAAGGGATCCCGACTGAGCTCTCCTCCACCCCCGCCAGTCCGGTTATTGTCTCCTCTGCGCCTCCTCCTGCTCCTGCAGAAGCGCCCCCTCCTCCCACTGCTCCCAAATCCACCCCCAGCCATTGGATAGACGTGACGTCACCAATGGTGGGCACTTTCTACAGCGCCCCAGCTCCAGGTGAACCTGACTTTGTGCGGGTTGGCCAACGGGTGAACAAGGGCCAAACCCTGTGCATCATCGAGGCCATGAAGCTGATGAACGAGATCGAGGCCGAAGCGGCAGGCGTGGTGACCGAGATTTTGGTGAGCAATGGGCAATCGGTGGAGTTTGGGCAGGTGTTGATGCGGTTGGATCCCACGGCTTGATGGGCAAGGGGGTAAACCGGATTTTGGCGACCCAATCTCCCTTGCCTGTGTATACACCAGAGTTGAATCGGATTGAGGGGATGTGGTCGGTGTTGAAGCACTGTATCCGTCAGTTTTCCAGAGCCGGGAAGTATGGGATGGAGCAAAGGATACAGACCGCTTTACTACTCATCAATCCATTCAATCTCTCCTGCTGGGAGAGAAGTTGGGGGTGACAGCCTGGGAAACCCTCTCAGACCAATTTGACCAGTCTGCGCGCCCCTTTCATAGCCCTACCTGTCCTCAGTTCCCAATAGGTGCTCGCCAGATCCGGCTGAGGTTAAGAGAATCCCATAGCCCCCCAGCCCATCATTGACTATGATGCGGGCGTGAGGTGTGAATAAGTACCTAAACAATGGCAACCCAACGCATTTGCTTTGCTCAAGTCTCAGATGTCCACCTGATGCCCGAGACGGGGTGCCGCTGTTGGTGGATGTCCGATTCCCCCCGCCGCCAGTTGGAAGCCGCCGTTGCCCATCTCAACCAGGTGCCCGATCTGCACTTCGTGGTGTTTACCGGGGATTTGGTGGATCAAGCGGATCCGGAGAGCTTTCAATCTTTCCAGGAGATTGTTGCCCAACTGCGGGTGCCCTATTACCTCAGCCTGGGCAACCACGATATCGACACCCTGAGGAGAAAGGGACGCTTTAACCGAGATCAGTTTATCCGTTGGTGCCAAAGCCAATTTCCCCTGTCCCTGGCTCCCACTGGTTACGTCGATTACAGCCTTTCCCCTCTGCCCGGGATCCGCTTGATTGCCCTCGACGCCAGCTTAGGACGCTTCCCTTTGCCTCAGGGCGTGCTCCGCCCCTCCCAACTGCACTGGCTGGGCGAACATCTGCAAACGGTGCCGGAAGAATGGCTGATCCTGCTGATCCATCAGCCGCCCTTCATTGCTCCCACTCAAATGGACGCGGTTTTGTTTCGCAAGTACCGGCTCCTCAGCGAACCAGCCTCGGCGCTACACGCTCTCTTGGCCCGTCACGGACGGGTGGTGGCGGTGCTGAGTGGCCACCTGCATGTGCCGAAGGTGTATGTCCGCGATGGGATCCCCTACCTGACAGCACCTCCTCTGGTGGGGCCGGTTTCGGCTCTGCGGGTGTTTGAGCTGGAGGTGAACCCACGGCGAGGGGTGTTGCGCTACCACTGGGTTAAGTTGCCGGCATTGGATCCCAGCCCCCTCTGGCACGGCTTGGTGATGGGGATCCGACGGGATCGCTGGGGACAAATCCCTCTCCGGGCCAAGGGATCCCGCTCTCTCCCTCTGCCCGCTGCCGCCTGGTAATCAAAACCCCTAAAGCTTGACCGAATTAGTGTAGATTAAAAAAAGCAAAAATCGTCGAGTTCGGTGTCTTCCCCCTATGACAGCAAGCCTTTCTCCTTCTAGCCGCTGGGAGCTGGCGGCTCAAGCGCTGCGGGAGCAGTATCAACCTCAAGTGGCGTCCCTGAGCGAACGGTTTGAGCCTTTGTCGGCGAGCGACCTGCTCACCTGGGCGGTTGAAGAATTTGGAGATGGGCTGGTGCTGGCCTGTAGCTTTGGCCCGGAAGACCTAGTGCTGATCGATCTGCTCACGGCGATTAACCCCCGTGTTCGCGCTTTTTTTCTGGACACCGATTTTCACTTCCCGGAAACCCTACAACTGCGGGAGCAGGTGTTGGCGCGCTACCCCCACTTGCAACTGCAGATCTTCAAGCCCTTGCTTACCCCGGAAGAGCAGGCAGCTCAATACGGGCCAGAACTGTATCGCTCTAACCCCGACCTCTGCTGCAACATCCGCAAGGTGGAGCCCTTGAATCGTGCTCTGGCCGGTTGCACCACTTGGATTACAGGGATGCGTCGGGAACAATCCCCCACCCGCGCCGATATCGGCAAGGTGCAGTGGGACGGCAAGCGCAACCGCCTCAAACTCAACCCGCTGGCTGACTGGACAAATGGCCAAGTTTGGAAATACATCCTTGACCACGGGATCCCCTACAATCCCCTGCACGATCGCCACTACCCCAGTATCGGCTGCATCCACTGCACTGCGCCTGTTGAGCCAGGGGCGGATCCCCGCTCTGGACGCTGGAAGGGCACAAGCAAAACCGAATGCGGCCTGCATACCTAACCCATGACTGCTTCCTCCATCCTTGAGGTGGCTCAGTTTGAAATTACCCCCGGCTCTGAAGCCGCCTTTGAAGCCGCCATCGCTCAAGCTTTCATCTATTTGCAGCAGACCGACGGCTACCAAGGGCACCAACTGCAGCGCTGTCTGGAGCACCCTCAGCAATACCTACTGCTCGTTCAGTGGGGATCCCTAGAGGCCCATCTGGTCAACTTTCGCCAATCGGAAAACTTTGTCCGCTGGCGTGCCCTCATCGGGCCCTACTTTGCTCGCCCACCCCAGGTTCTGCACTACCAGTTGCTGACCGGATCCCCTTTTTGATTTGAAATAGGGCACCTGTCCACTCTCCACCTAGGTTGACCCCAATGGGACAGGTTAAGATGTGATATTATCTGTTTCCGACCTTCAGGTAGATGCGCGGCAGCATCGCTCATAGGGGCTGTTAACTCAGTGGTAGAGTACCACCTTGACACGGTGGGAGCCGCTGGTTCAATTCCAGCACAGCCCATGTCCTTGACAGAAGCTCACAAGACTCTGCTCTGGGAGCGGGTTACCGTGCTGGGCCGAGCCTTACCCTGCAGGTCTTGCGAAACTGGGGATCCCTCACCGCCACGGATTCTACTGGTAGATATGGGCCGCTTTTAGCATGTGGTAGGTGATCAGCAACTGAGTCAAAGCCAGGGGATAGCTCTGGAGCAGCTCGCCGGTGGTGCCGATCAATTGGCCGATATTGGGGTTTCCCTCTAAGCTACAGAACTTGCCCAGGTAAGGGATTTCGTTGCAGAGCATCCGCTCCAATTCGATCACTTGGCTGGCCGTAGCATGGGCATCAATCTGCAAAACATCGACGGGCTTGCCCATATCCCGATCCAAATCCAAACGAATGGCAGAGCTAAGGTGATTGTCGCGGGCATTGAGGATTTGCCAAAAATCTGGGTGAGGAATGGTGGGGCGCAGCACCAAGCGTGCATTCAGCAATACCTCGTCTTGGTCGGATCCCTCTTGGGGCGGGTAAAAGGTGACCACTACATCGGCCCATTGGCGCTGTGGACGAATAAAAGCCTCTGAGTCGGGTTCGCGCTTTTTGAGCTCTTCTCGCACTTGCTCTTCGGTATATCCGCGCTTGCGGGTGTCCCGCTTAATCTTCCAGAGGGCGCGTAGATGTTCGGGAGGGGCCAAATAAACCTTGACATCGTAGCTATCCCGCATACCACGGGTAAAGTAGCCCAGCAGCCCTTCGACAATCACGTATTTGTTGGGCTTGACATACTCTGGCGGGTCAAAGGTGCCGGTGCTGTGGTTGTAGACGGGCTTTAGGATCGGCTGGCCGGTGCGCAAGAGCGTCAGGTGCTGCTGAACGATATCCAGGTAGTTGCAGTCGGGATGGAGGGCTGTAATCCCCAGTTCAGCGCGTTGTTTGCGGTCGTAGCGGTGGTAGTCGTCGGTGCAGATGACAGTGACGTTTTCTTCCCCCAAGACTTGGGCAATGCCACGGGTGAGGGTGGTTTTTCCAGCAGCACTATCACCAACAATACCCAGAATAATCGGGCGCTGAGCCACGGATCCCTCTCCTGAATCGTGAACCTGGGGCGGAGAACTCCCAACAACACCGGCCAAACTCAACTTCGTTTCGACCTGCGGATGGCCCCGATCAGAGAACAGGGATTGTCGGTCAGCAAACGAAGTTAAGCAAGCATTATCGGCTCTGGAGGGTATTGGGGCAAGAGAACGTTACAGCTTTTTTCAGCGGAGCCCTATGGATCCCTATACTGGAGTAGAAGCACTGGAAGGCATCAAAGCAGCAAGGGTAGCATTAGGTCAGACCGCTAGAGGGGGAAGCAACCGATGGGATTGTTCGATCGGGTCAGCCGAATCATTAGATCCAATATCAATGCGCTGGTCAGCAGCGCCGAGGATCCGGAGAAAATCCTGAACCAGACCATTCAGGACATGTCTGAGGATCACTACCAGATGCGGCAAGCGGTTGCCCAGGCCATTGCTGCCCAGAAGCGAATAGAGCGACAGTACGAGCAAGCGCAGCAGAGTGTTGACGAATGGCAAAGACGCGCCGAGTTGGCCCTGCGCAACAACAACGAAGCCTTGGCTCGGGAAGCGCTGGTGCGCAAGAAAACCTTTGCCGAGACTGCCCAAAGCCTGAAGCGGCAGTTGGATGAGCAGACTAAGCAGGTGGAGATCCTGAAGTCCAACATGACCAAGCTGGAGAGCAAGATCGCTGAGGCCAAGACCAAAAAAGACATGCTCATCGCCCGCGCCCGCGCGGCCAAAGCTTCTCAACAAATCAACCAGGTCATCGGGCGGGTGGACGCCACAAGCGCCTTTGCCGCTTTTGAGCGCATGGAGGAGAAGGTGAACTCCCTGGAAGCTCAGTCGGCGGCAGTGGCAGAGCTGGCGGTGGACAATTTGGAAAACCAGTTTGCCGCTTTGGAGGCGGGTGGCTCGGATGTAGATCACGAGCTGCTGATGCTCAAGGCGTCGATCCAGGGTCAGTTGCCCTCTGGAGGGTCAAAGTCCTCAGGCCAACCTTCCACCGCAAGTGAGAGCGAGGTCGATCTGGAGTTGGAAAATTTGCGCAAGGAGATTGACCAGCTCTAACAGGCGGAATGTCGCTCTCCTCCGACTCTCAAGGCTTGCCGGGCTGAGTTTGGGCCGGGGGGTGGTAAGCTAACCAACAAGAACTCTGACAGCCCTTCTGCCGACCAGCAGGGCAAAGTCTGTCAGTAAAGCGTTCCACCTCGAGTGGCAGGGATCCCCAGAGGGTAATCAACCTGCGAAAGGGTCACAGCCTGCTTCCGGCAGGGCTGAGGTTAGTTTGCCTACGGTTTTGTGAGAGAACAAGCAACAATGACAACAGCAAGTATCAAGCCTCTCTTGGATGCCAAGCAACTGTTGCAGGCTTATGCGTCTGGCCAACGGGATTTTTCGGGCTCCAACCTGAGTGGAGCGCAGTTGAGTGGCGCGAATTTGAAGGGCATTATCCTACGGGATGCCGACTTGAGTGGGGCAGATTTGCGCGAGGCGGATTTGTCGGGAGCAGATCTCTCGGGAGCCGACCTGCGCGGAGCCAAGCTGCGACGGGTGAACCTGATTGGGGCTAAGTTGGTGAAGGCAGATTTGCGGGGGGCCAACCTCTACCGGGCCAAATTGCTCAGGGCCGACCTCAGCGAAGCCGAGCTGAACCGAGCCGATCTGCGGATTGGGGCCGATCTGCGCGGAGCCATCATCACCAACACCCATTTCCGCGGTGCCCTTTACGACGAGTACACCAAGTTCCCGGATGGCTTTAACCCCACAGAGATGGGCATGTAGCCGGGGCTTCGCTCAGGGGATCAGGTTCTGCCACAGTTGGGCCATGCCTTCGGCAGCCGCTACAAAGGGCGGGTTGTGCAGGTCGGGCTTGTTGTAGCGCAAGGGATCCCCTACCAGATCGGTAACCCTTCCCCCCGCCTGCTCCACAATGCACTGGGCAGCGGCAGTATCCCACTCCATGGTGGGGCCGAAGCGAGGGTAGAGATGGGCAGATCCTTCGGCCACAAGGCAAAGCTTTAGGGCACTGCCCACAGACTTCACTTCCAGAGAGCCACAGCGCTGCCGCAGCCGCTCGAGGAACTGCTCCGTCTCCGGGTTGCTGTGGGAACGGCTGGCCACCACTTGTAGGGGTTCTTGGGCGTAAGGGCAGGTGCGGATGGGCTGTTCGTGAACGCAGGACGGAGTCCTTTCCCTCTTGCAGGCCCCCAGCTTTTGCGCAGCCGCGTAGGTGAGGCCCAGAGCTGGGGCATGGACGACCCCCAGGATGGGGATCCCCGCCTCGACAAGGGCAATGTTGACGGTGAACTGGCCGCTGCCTTCGATAAACTCGCGCGTGCCATCCAAGGGATCCACCAGCCAAAACCGCTCCCACTGTTGCCGCTCTGGGTAAGGGATCCCGCCCGATTCTTCCGAGAGCACCGGGATCCCTGGGGTCAACTCTTGCAAGCCTTGCAGGATCAGGTGGTGGGAGGCCAGATCCGCCTCTGTAAGGGGAGAGGCATCTGCTTTGAGTTGGATCGGCAGCGATTTTTGCCGATAGAAGGGCAAGATGGCCTGCCCTGCTGCTTCTGCCAGGCGGCACACCTCAGGCAGGAGAGCGGCCAGATCTTGAGCCTGCACGGATCCCTCCCCAAGCTAGAAACGCACCGGAATGGCATGGGCGGCCAAGTCGGCTTTGATTTGGGCAATCGTCAGCCGGCCATAGTGGAGCAGCGAGGCCAATAGAGCCGCTTCCGCCCCTCCCTCCTGCAGAGCTTGGCGGATATGAGCACACTCCCCTGCTCCTCCTGAGGCAATCACCGGCACCGACACCGCCTCAGCCACCCGCCGGGTTAGCTCCAGGTCATAGCCGGCCTGGGTGCCGTCGGCGTCCATGCTGGTGAGCAAGATCTCCCCTGCCCCCCGTTCGGCCACGGTTTTGGCCCACTCCACCGCGTCTAGCCCCGTCGGCTGCCTCCCCCCGCGCACGTATACCTCCCATCCCCCTCCCTGCGGCTTGGCGCGAGCGTCGATGGCCACCACAATGCACTGGGATCCAAACCAGCGGCTGGCCTGAGCCACGAGATCAGGATCCCGAACCGCTGCCGAGTTGAGGCTGACCTTGTCTGCCCCGGCCCGCAGCAGTTGTCGGATCCCCTCCAGATCGCGGATCCCCCCTCCCACCGTGAGGGGAATGAACACCTGCTCTGCGGTGCGCCGCACCACCTCCAGCAAGATCTCCCGCTCTTCGTGGGTGGCGGTGATGTCCAAAAAGACCAGCTCATCGGCCCCTGCCTGATCGTAAGCCTGGGCCAGCTCTACCGGATCCCCGGCATCCCGCAATTGCACAAACTGGATCCCTTTCACCACCCGCCCTGCCGCCACATCCAGACAGGGAATGATCCGTTTGGCCAACATCGCTCTCTCCCAAGGACTCCATCCCGTTGACGCGAACAGAGGGGAACACCTGGGGATCGTTTTAGCCGAAGCTGATGACCAGGAAGGGTTCTTGAAACTTGGCCCCAGTCACCTGCCGACCTGCCAAGCTGGGGGGCAAGAACAAATTGCGCCGCTGATCCCCGGCGGTGATGGTCAGCTCCGGGCCCGACTGGCTCAGCTCGATTTGCGCCTTGCTGAAGCCGGGAATAAACAGCTTGACTGTACGGGATCCCTCGTCGATGGCCACGGGCGGCGGCACATCCGGCACGGCGAACATCCCTCCTACTGCCGCTTCCAAAGCCGACCAATCGGATCCCTGACGCAGGGGGAGTGTTCGTAGTGTCAGCGGGAAAAAATCGGCGGCCGAGACCTCCCCCGGAGCCAGAGGGGTAACCCAGAGGCCACCCACCGTCAGCCCCACCATCTGAGCACTCCCCCAAAGGTAACGGGCGGTTTGCACGGCCATCGGGTCAGGGGTGGTCACCAGGTGGGCCAACACACGGCGCGGATCGGCAATGGCCTGTCGTCCCTGCTCCAAGAGGTTAGTCATGCCCCCCAACCGCTCCGGCAGATCCTCCAGAGAGGAAAACTCCACAGTGCTCACCGAACGCAGCAACGGCTCGGCAAAGGGTCGCAGGGTTTTGGCCAAGTCGGATCCCAAAAAAGCCTTGGAAGCCCGCCGCCAGTACCAACTGGCCACCTCCGGGATCCCAAAGGCCCGCAAGGTGGTCAGATCCCCCGGCCCGTCGTAGAGAATGCAGTCGTATTGGCCGCTGGCATCGTAACGGCGCAGAGCTTCCAGGGCCAGGGCCTGATCCATGCCCGGCAACACCCCCAGTTCCTGGCCGTAGATCTCCCGGAAAAAGGGGGTGCGCACGTATCGGGCTTCCAGCTCTTTGGCCGCCGTCCAGAACTGCTCCAGCAGCTGGGTTGTCCGCAACTGCACCACGCTCAAGTTGGCAGCAATGGTCACCGGCTCGCCGGAAAGCGGGATCCCGCCCAAAAGCATTTCCAGCCCTGGCCCCGCCTGATGGCCCACCAACAGCACCCGCCGCCCCTGCTGGGCTGCGGCCCGAGCTGCCGCCACGGCCAAGGTGCTCCGACCTGTGCCCCCCTTGCCCAGAAAGGTGAGAATTTGGCTCATTCCCGCTCTCCCGCTTCTCCGTAGATGTCGATGTACAGAGATTGGCCCGCCAACTGAGCTGCAGCCATCATCACCTGTCGAATCGCCTGCAAGGTACGCCCGCCTCGCCCGAACACCCGCCCGCGATCCTTCGGGTCAAAGGCCAGCCGCAGCCATACCTTTCGCCCGCCACAGGTGGTTTCCACATCCATTTGAAGAGAGGCGCTGCTGAGCAGCGGTTCGATCAAAAGATGGGCGAGAGCCTTGTAGTCTGGCATAGAGAGCTAGACGACAGGAGGGAACAACTGGCCAAGCCAAGCTTAGCCGACCCTAGGCCTCAACCGCTTCCTCAACCTGAGGCTTTTCAACTTCAGCTTCTGGAGGACTTAATTCTGCCGCTGCTGTCTCAGTGGCAGCTTCGCTCAATTCAGACTCGGGAACATCGGCGACCTCAGCCTCGGCCACGGATTCTGTTGCAGGGGCCTCTTCTGCCGCCTCAGGGATCCCAGCTTCAGGCTTGGCCATGGCCGGGATGCGAATCGAGGCAACCACTCCGCCTTCCCCTGCTTTCAACATCTCGTAGATGCCGGCCTTTTTGAGGAGACTGTCCACGGTCTCTGTGGGCTGAGCGCCACAACGCAACCACTTCAGCAAGCCTGCCGTTTGCAAAACCGTCTCCTTGGTGCGCGGGTTATAGTAACCCAGTTCCTCTAGCGGACGGGCTTCACGACGGCTTTTGCTTTCAATGGCGATGATGCGATAGCTGGGTTGCCGCTTTTTTCCGTAGCGCTTGAGCCGCAATTTGACCATGGGGTATCCACTCCTTGGGGGACGCTCCGCAAGCTGTAAAGATCCAAATCCAACAAAGAGTTCACGCAAACCCGCCAAGCATGCTGAAGCCCCAGAACCTTACCCGGAGTCTCGCCGCTTGGCCGGTAGACATAGGCTTTTTATTTTAGGCGATCTTCCCCTCGACTGGAAAATGTCGGATCCCGGTTTGGAGGGCAATCTTCATGGCAGAGTTAAAGAGAAAACCCACACTCAGCGACGACCCCCATGATCAACTACGCCGATTTGACAGACGAGCAGCGCCAGCTCTACCTCAAGGCCCTGATCGCGGTGGCCCGAGTGGATGGCCAGTTGGACGAAGAAGAAACCTCTTTCTTCATGCAAATCGCAGAAGGGGTAGGCATCGAAGCGCCACTGGCCCAAACCTATCTGGCCGATGAAGCAGGTGCACCTTTGGATATCAGCGGGATCCCGCCCATGCGCAATGCGGCAGGGGCCTTGATCCTGCGGGATTTGGCAGCAATGGCGGTGGTGAATAGCCAGCTGGTGGAAAAAGAAGAGGAGCTAATTTTCGAGATCGGCAAAGCCATGCAGTTCAGCGCTGAGGAGATCAACGAGTTTATCGACTGGGCCTTCATGGGACTGCAGTGGCAACTCAAAAGCGCATCTCTGCTGGAGCGCTATACCCAGCCCTCCCCCCAACCTTCTGAATGACCTGGGGTACTAGGCAGCATCACAACGGCCAGCCCCCGCTGCAGATATTGACAGCCCCGCTTGGCGTTCCCCTGAGCCAAGCAAGGGGAGACTTTCATCAAGTTAAATCTGGCCATTGAGACTTAGCCGATAAAGCGATCCAGAGCCCGCTGCAACTCCTCCAGCTCTACTTCGATATTGCCGGTCTCGATGGCATGGCGGATGCAGTGGCGAATGTGATCGTCCAAAATCAGCCGCGCCACCCGATCCAGCGCTCCCTTGACGGCGGCAATTTGCAGCAGCACATCTGGACAGGGCTGATCCTGCTCGATCATGGAGCGGATCCCACGCACATGCCCTTCGATGCGAGCCAAGCGGTTGGTCAACTTGCGCCGAGACTGGGGATCATGATGGTGAGGCTGGGCCCGCCCAGACAGCGGCGGCTTTTCCAGCGCCAGCTCCCACTCCTCCTCCCAATCGGGTTCTGAAGGGAGCGGTGGAACGGAATGAGATCGAAGTGGGGGAACGGGATCCGACATGAGAAGGGCAAAGGACTGCCTGCATGATACTGCCTGGTTTTCCCCGAGAACGATGGGGTACTCTACAATAGAAAAAGATGTGAAATTTTGTAAAACCTCTCATACTTTGGCTCCATGACCTCTGTGCTCTCCCCCTTTGGCCCTGTAGAAGCGGATCTGGAGCGTTTACGCCAGAACCTAACGCGGTTGGTCAGTGCCAAGCACCCCATCCTGGCCATGGCTGCCGAACATCTGTTTTCGGCGGGAGGGAAAGGGATCCGGCCAGCCATCGTGCTCCTCATTGCCCGTGCCACCACCCCAGATGGAGAGATTACCCCACGGCATTGGCGCTTGGCAGAGATTACTGAGATGATCCACACGGCCAGCTTGGTTCACGACGATGTCATCGACGCTGCCGACGTGCGACGGGGCATCGATACGGTGAATACCCTCTTCGACAATCGGATAGCCGTGCTGGCGGGGGATTACCTCTTCGGCCAAGCTGCTTGGTACTTGGCCAATCTGGACAACCTGGAGGTAGTGAAGCTCCTTTCCAAAGTAATCATGGATTTGCCGGAGGGAGAGGTGCGCCAGAGCCTCACCCGCTTCGACCCGGATGTGTCGATGGAAGACTACCTGGCCAAGAGCTTCTACAAAACGGCCTCCCTCATGTCCGGCAGTTCCAAGGCTGCTGGCCTGCTGAGCGGGGTTAGCGAGGAAGTGGCGGATCGCCTGTTCGATTTTGGGCGGGATCTGGGCATTGCTTTTCAGATTGTCGACGATCTGCTGGATTTCACCGCTTCGGCAGAGACGCTTGGCAAGCCTGTGGGATCCGACCTCATCCAGGGCAACCTCACTGCACCCGTTCTGTTTGCCCTAGAGGAATTTCCCCAGATGCGAGAGCTCATTCTCAGGGAGCTGTCCAACCCGCAAGACCTGAAGCAGGCCCTGGAGTGGGTGTATCAAAGCGAAGGGATCCCACGCTCTCGTCAGTTGGCCCGCGACTACGCCCAGCGGGCTGCCGAAGCGCTGTATAGCCTGCCGGACTCTGCGGCGCGTCGTGCTTTGTTTCAGATGGTGGACTATGTGCTGGAGCGGCTGCACTGAGCAGTCCCGACAGGGTCAAGCTGGCTTTCTACCGGGCTGTGTTGCCCAACACTTGGGCCTCTGGAAGAAGCTCAGGATATTCTGGCGGGGCGAAAAAGTGTAGGCGATTTGGGGGCCAAAAGCGAAAAATGGTGTTGCCGATGATGTTTTCTTCCGGCAAGAAACCCCACACATGGGAGTCTTGGCTGTCGTTGCGGTTATCCCCCATCACAAAATAGGAGCGGGGAGGAACCACGAATTCGGATCCCTGATTGGGAACTCCAGGACAGCGCTCGCCAGGGCAAGAATAGTCGGGGGGGGCATAGATGTAGTCTTCCCGCAGCGGGATCCCGTTGATGATGACCTCACCGTTGGCGATGCGAATGCGATCTCCCGGCAGGCCGATCACCCGCTTGATGTAGGCCCCGTCGAAGTTCAGTTTGGCGGGAGGGTTGAAAACAATAATATCGCCTCGTCTGGGCGAACCAAAGCGGTAGCTGACCTTTTCCACCACCAGCCGATCCCCTTCTTCCAGAGTGGGCAGCATCGAATCGGAGGGGATCCAACGCGCCTCTGCCACAAAGGTGCGAATGCCGAAGGCCAGCAACAGAGCCAGCACCACCGTCAGAAGGTTTTCCCGTTGCGCCTGCCACCAGCTGCGGGATCCCGAGCTGGCAGGGGTTTCCCCTGATGGCGACTGGGGCTTGGGCAGAGGAGTTGGATCTTTTGACGGCATGGAAGCTAACGAACAAGACTTCACGATCTCAAGATTACCGCACCCAATCCAGGGCAGCAGAATGGGAGGCCCTCCCATTAAACCCCTGCCGGAGAGACGAATAGCCGGCAATAGCATAGGATGGGTATTCTGGTGTACCGTACTCGCGACTGTTAGCCCCTATGACGATTTCAACAGAAGAGCGCCTAGAGCGAGTCGAGCGCCTGGTCGAGGCCAATAGCCAAGCAATAGCTCGTCTCACCCAACAACAAGAGGAAGTTTTGAGGCGGATCGATCGGCTCTCAGGGGATAGCGAAAAACTCTCGGAGCGGGTTGAAAAGCTCTCGGGCGATGTCGAAAAGCTCTCGGGCGATGTTGAAAAGCTCTCGGGCGATGTCGAAAAGCTCACTTTTAAGTTCGACACCTCACAAACCATCGGGGAACGGCTGGAACGTCTGGCCACCAGCCTGATTGCCGGTGCCACCATCAGCATCATTGCCGGAGTGATTTTGGTGCTGCTGCGGGAGGGATCCCGTTGAAGGGATGTTGCTCGGGGCTGGTTTTGGGGGGTCAACTGCCGGAATTGAGTTTTTCCCAGTCCTGCTGGTGGATGGCGATCATCTGGGCTTGGGCTTGAATAGCTGCCAACACCTCCGTCATCAGGGGCCAGTCGCTCCGCGGCGGACTGGGGTACTGCTTAAGCTTGTCAACTGTGTTGCTGAGAGCACTTTGCAATTGTTGCAGCAGTTGATAGGTCTGTTGGGCCAAAGCTAGGGTCTCAGAGACGCGGAGGTTATTCTGGCCTTGTTGATATTTCTGGAGAGCTTCCCCTCGCAGGATGCTCAAGATGGCCCCTTCTCTAGAGGCGGCAGTCTGGCCACTTTTGGAGCGCTGCGGTATGATGCGCAACTGCAACACCAGTGGCTCCCCCCGGTACATCCGCTCCACCTCTGCCTGCTGCGGCTCCCCGATCAACTCCGGATCCAGCGCCATCATCCGCTTCATGGCGGTGATCAACTTCGCTCGTATGGACTCGGAGAGATCTTTGAACAGATCCCGCAAAATCCCCTGCTGGCGGTAGCGCACTCGACAAGAAGGCCCCTCTTGAGGCTCCACGAAAATTTGCTCGGCTTTCTCATCCAAAGCCCGCCGCAGCATCGAGTTGAGCAACTGCTGCACTGTCTCTTCTGATTCGTCGGCGGGGACGGACGGAGGCTGGGTTGGCCTCAACTGCGTGGGTGGCCCCGACACGGGAGCAGGAACCTCCCGAGTCACCCGGTTGGCTTGGGCCTGGAGGCGCAGCCGCTCCACCTCTGCCGGGTCGGGGGGATGGCTGAAGTAGTAGGCAATTAAATCCTGCTGCTGCTGAGCGGTGAGAGGGATTGGCTGGACGGAAATCTGGGAATAGGCCAGCATTTTGCTCACATAGTCCAGCGCCGCCAAATCCTGGGGATCCACCATGCCCAAGATGAGGCTGTCGGTATCCAGGGCCAAGGGGACGACTTGGTAGTAAATGCAGATCTCCACCGGCAAGTACTGGGCAATTAGAGCCGGCACTCGCGCCCGGTCAACAATGGAGTGTTGTCCCACCGCCAGAGAGGCATCTGGATCAGTCATGGCAAGCCCGGAGTGGATCCCGCACAGGCGAGACGTCGCTACCTGATCATAGAGTAAAGCCTACACCCTCGCGGCCTGAGGCCCATGGCATCCTGGCTCATCTGACCGGCGTAAATTGAATAATGTAATACTAGGGGTATTCTCCTCTACACCCAAAGCAGTAAAGCCTTGTTAAGTCTTGGAGTTAACATCGACCACATTGCCACCCTTCGACAGGCACGCCGCACGGTGGAGCCAGATCCGGTAGCGGCAGCGGTGATTGCCGAGCTGGCGGGGGCAGATGGTATTACAGTGCACTTGCGCGAGGATCGCCGTCACATTCAAGATCGGGATGTGCGGCTGTTGCGGCAAACCGTGCGCACCCACCTCAACCTGGAGATGGCAGCCACCGAGGAGATGGTGGCGATTGCCCTGGAGGTCAAGCCCGACTACGTCACTTTGGTTCCCGAGCGGCGGGAGGAGATCACCACCGAAGGTGGGTTGGATGTGGCGGGGCAGGTGTCGCGCCTCAGGGATGTGGTCGGCCAACTGCAGGGATCCGGCATTCCCGTCAGCTTGTTTATCGACCCAGATCCGACCCAAATTGCCGCTGCTGCCCAAGTGGGAGCCCGCTGGGTGGAGCTCCACACGGGGCGCTACGCAGAAGCCTCATCCGCAGCTCAGCGGCAGGTGGAACTTGACCACCTGGAAAAGGCCAGCCAACAGGCCCTTCAGCTGGGCTTGCGGGTGAATGCGGGACATGGTCTTACCTACTGGAATGTCGGCCCAGTGGCGCGGATCCCTGGCATGGAGGAGCTGAACATCGGCCACAGCATTATCAGTCGAGCGGTGCTGGTGGGGCTGGATCGGGCGGTGCGAGAGATGCGTCAGGCGATGGGACTAAGCTGAGGAGCAGGCCCGGCATGAACTCGGAATACTACGGCTACGAAAACTACGTTCTGGATCAGGCGGAGATTGAGCGCCTGTTGGATCTGCTGCCAGCCAGTATGCGGGAGAGTGTGAAGATCTTGCCCGCCTCGGAACGGCAAACGGTGGTGATCAAAGGCCGTCGGCAAATGCCCTGGGAACGGCAGATGCGGCTGTTCATCAAGCCCTACGAGTGGCGGCAATTTACCCCCCTGCAGCGGGCGGGGCTGTTCCTGCACAAGGTGGGCTACTACAGTCGGGCGGTGTCGCGGCAGATCGACTTTTACCTGGCCATAGCAGCTCTGGGGGGGTTGAGCTTGATCTTCGAGGCCGTACAACAGGATCCCGTGGGAGCAACCGTTTCGGGTGGTTTGAGTGGCTTGGCCCTCTGGCAGTTGCGCCGCGACCAAACCAATGACCGTCGTCTGTTGGCTGCTGACGCCTATGCGGTGGATCGCCTGGTGTTGCGCGGGATCCCGCGGCTTCAGGCGGTGGAGGCCCTAGGGCAGGCGCTGCATGTGGAGGCCCGTCTGGAGGGGCGCTCGGGCAATGATCTGCTGGACATGTTGCGCTACCAAAACCTCAAGCGGCTGGCCCAGCGTCCGGCGGAAGACATTGTGTTGAGCTAATCCCGGGTAGAGATGCTTTCTCCCTCGCGGCTGGGATCCCAGGCGGGCCGGTGGGGCCGCCATCTGCTGCAAGTGGCGGTGACCGATTCCACCAATCGGCTGCTCTTGGACTGGGGCCGTCGGTTCCCACAGCCGCTGCCAGTGGGCACAGTTTTGGTCAGCACCCGCCAACGGGCTGGGCAAGGTCAACATGGGCGGGTGTGGCACTCGCAGCCGGGGGGACTATACCTGTCCGTTTGGCTGGGATCCCCGCCTTTGCATTACTCGCTGCTGGAACTGACCCTGGCCTTGGGCTGGGGCATTGCGGGCCGTTTACGGCAAAACCTTGGGATCCCGCTGCGGCTGAAATGGCCCAACGATTTGGTGGTGGTGGACGAGCAGCGCCCGGATTCTCTGCTCAAGCTGGGGGGGATCCTGGTGCAAAGCCGCTTTGGGGGGAGCGGGCAACTGCTGGGGTTGGTGGCCGGTGTGGGGGTGAATGTCAACAACCCCGTTCCCATTGGGGCAATCACCTTAGCCCAAATTTTGGGATCCCCTCTGCACCGCTCACTCGACTGCACCGAGATTGCCGGCTGGGTTCTGCAGGGGATGGAGCAGGGATTCCACGTCTGGTTGCAAGGGGGATTTGCCCCCGTTCGCTCAGAGTACGAAGCCTGGATGGTTAGGCCACAAATTCAATTTCAATGGCCGGAAACAAGCCCCACGATCTTGGGCCTTGCCGAGGATGGGAGGATGCGAGTACAAACACGGGGGGAGCGACATTGGCAACAGCAGCCATCCATTCTGACGCTTACACCCGACCAAGTTCGCTTGAGCTATCACATGCCGGCGGGCGATAGCCTGTAATTTCTCTTGTGTTTTTTATGTGGCCTGTGTTGAACTCGGTGATGAAGCTTTTGGTTATGGCAGCGCGCCTTTTCTCCCCCCGAGCTCGGCGGCTGCGCTTTTGGCTGAAGCTGGGGCTGGCTCTGCTCTGGTTTTATCCCACTGCTCTGCTGGCCCAAACCCAACCAACCCCTTTGCCCCCGCCGCCTGTGGTGGAACCGGCCCTAGACACGCCTGGGGCGGCAGCCCTGCTGCTGGATGGAGCCATTCCTTTACGAGAGGGCAGCCCTGCGACCCTTGAGGCAGAAACCCGCACAGAGACGGTCATGGGCCGTGAGATTGTGATTGAGCCCCAGAAGAACCATGACCGGGTTCCCCATGCTCAGCCTGAAAGTGGGGTGCCGGTGGTGCTGATGGAACGCAGCTCCGGTCGCCGCATCATCCTCGCCCCTGGCCAAGAGATTCGCATTGAGGATCCCAGCCAGCCCCAAGCTCCTGAACCGGGAACGCCGACGTTGCCTGAACTGGCCGTAGGTGAAGAACGACTGCTCTATCCCTTACCTCACCCGGTGCCGATCACTTCTGGATTTGGCATGCGAATTCACCCCATCCGCGGAGAGCCAGAGTTTCATGCCGGGGTGGATTTGGGGGCCAGCATGGGCACGCCGATCCTGGCCTCTTTAAGCGGCAAGGTGGTCACTTCGGGATCCCTGGGGGGTCTAGGGATCACCGTTGTGCTGGAGCATGCCGGCGGTCGGCGCACTCGCTATGGCCACATGTCCGAAGTTGCTGTAACACCGGGGGAAGTGGTAGAGCGGGGATCCGTCATCGGCTACGTGGGGGCGACCGGAGCGGTAACTGGGCCGCACCTCCACTTTGAGCTGTGGAAGCGGGCGGTGGGGCAAGGTTGGGTGGTTCTGGACGCCACAGATGATCTGAAGGTTGCTGTTGCCCAGCTGCCGGGTTAGCCAGAGCCGGCTTGGGTTAGCATAGGTGGGCGGGCTCCAACTGGAATGCTGGCGCAGGTAACCAGTTGGGTCATGCAGGTTTTGCGGACGTGGCGGAACGGCAGACGCGCTAGACTTAGGATCTAGTGCCGCAAGGCGTAAGGGTTCAAGTCCCTTCGTCCGCATGAGAATCCCCTACTTC